>JAEXPB010000535.1 GCA_023438965.1 Bacillota bacterium
CATCGACGACGCGGATGTCATCAACTGCCTGAAACTGCTGACCTTCCTCAGCCTCGATGAAATCGGCGCCTATGCCCGGGCGGAAGGTTCGGCGATCAATGACGCCAAAAAGCGGCTGGCCTTCGAAGTCACCGCCATCGTCCATGGCCAGGCCCAGGCCGATGCCGCCCGCAAGCAGGCGGAAGACCTGTTCGAGCGCGGCGGCCGGTCAGACGCCATGCCCCGGACGCCGGTCAGCCGCCAGGCGCTCAGCCAGGGCGTCCCGCTCCTGGACCTGCTGCTGGAAATCCGCCTGGTCCCCTCCAAGGGCGAAGGCCGCCGGCTGATCCAGCAGAGCGGCATCTATCTGAACGACGAACCGGTCAGCGATTTCAACCGCCTGCTGACCGAGGCGGATTTTACCCAGGGCGAAGCGATCCTGCGCAAAGGCAAGAAGATCTACCATGCCCTGACCGTCGCCGACACTTGATTCACGTTCGGCCGGCCTGCAGGAGGCCGCGCCCGGGATTGATCCAAGCATGAAGAAGACCGCCGGTTTACCAAGAACGGGCGGTCTTTTGCCGTCCAGACAACAAAAAATACCCTCCAGTAAACTGAAGGGCATCTTCCATTGCACGGCATAAGCTCTGGCTTTATTCGGCCTTCTTGGCAGCCTTGGCCAGCTTGGACATTTTACGCGCCACGTTGTTCTTATGCAGATAGCCTTTGGCAGCGGCCTTGTCAAGCATGGACTGGGCTTCACGAACCATATCACCAGCATTTTCCGCAGAAGAAGCCACGGCAGACCGGGTCTTTTTCAGGGAAGTGCGGATTTCGCTCTTTTGAATCTTGTTGACAGCGGTTTTCTTTTCAGTAACGCTGACTCGCTTGATAGCAGATTTGATATTCGGCATGATTTCTCACCTCCTGCCTGGACTTCTGTCAGATTTTGGCACTGGTGTATTTTATCACGGAACGGAGTCGATGGCAAGAGATGCAGAAAACATTTTCCAATCGTTCCGCATCGTGTTATGATAAACATAAGTGGAAATATACGCAATACTGGAGGTATTCGACAACATGCCCTTTAAACCCAACCGAAGCAATGCCCGGTTGGCGCCGCGGCGCCGCCCGGAAACCGAAGCGGATGGCCCTTCTGCCCTTCCCGCCGGCGCCGCCCCAGCCCCATCGGAACGGACCGAAGCCGGTAAAGAATCGGTTCCCGCCCGGCGAACCAGACCGCCGCGCCGGCGCAAGCCGCCCGTTGCCAGCTCCGCCGGTTCCCAGCCGGAAAAAGTGCCAACCGTCGTGATCGGCAATCCGGCCGCGGCCGCGGGCAAACCAGCCGCAGCAACCGGCAAACCAGCCGGTGCGGTCGGCAAGCCGGCCGGCCCGGCCAACAAACCGCCCGTTAAACGAAATCATAAACCAACCCAGCCGGCTCAACCGGCTGCCGCTATTCCGACCGTTGTCGCCGCGCCGCCAACCGACAAGCAGCCGGACCATAAACCCGGCCAGCGCAGGAAAAAGGCCCACGCGGCCCCCACCAGCAACGAACCGGTGCTCCGGATCATCCCGCTGGGCGGCATGCGTGAGATCGGCAAGAACCTGACTGTATACGAATATGGACCGGACATGATCGTCGTCGACTGCGGCATCGCTTTCCCGGATGAAGACATGCCCGGCATCGATGTCGTCATCCCGGACTTCTCCTATCTGGTCCGCAACCGGGACAAGCTGCGCGGCATTTTCCTGACCCATGGCCATGAAGACCACATCGGCGCCCTGCCCTGGCTGTGCAAGGACCTGAAAGTGCCGATCTACGGCAATCGCCTGACAATCGAGCTGACCCGCCTGAAGCTGGAAGACCGCGGCACCGGCGTCAGCGGCGCCATCCTGCATCCGATCAAGGACGGCGTCGTCATTCCGGCCGGCGTTTTCAGCGTCGAGTTCATTCATGTCAATCACAGCATCGCCGACGCCAACGCCCTGGCCATCCGCACCCCCGCCGGCACGATCTTCCATTCCGGCGACTTCAAGGTCGACTATACGCCGATCAACGGCGGGCCGATCGACCTGCCCCGCATTGCCGCCATCGGCGACGAGGGCGTCCTGTTGATGGTCTGCGAAAGCACCAACATCGAGCGCAAGGGCAGTTCGCCGTCGGAAAGCAAGGTCGGTGAAACCTTTGCCGACCTGTTCGGCAAGGCGCCCGGCCGGATCATGGTTGCCACGTTTTCATCCAATGTTTTCCGGATGCAGCAGATCTTCACCGCCGCCGAGCAATATAACCGCAAGGTTGCCTTGATCGGCCGCAGCATGGTCAATGTCTTCACCGCCGCCAATTCGCTCGGTTACCTGACCATGCGGCCGGACACCCTGATCGACATCAATCAGATCGACCGCTACGATGCCGACGAGCTGGTCCTGATCACCACCGGCAGCCAGGGCGAGCCGATGTCGGCCCTGACGCGGATGGCCTTCTCCGAGCACAAGCGGGTGGAGATTCTGCCCGACGACACGGTCATCATCTCGGCCAGCCCGATTCCCGGCAACGAAAAGCCGATCTACCGGGTGATCAACGAGCTGTTCAAGCGCGGCGCCCATGTCATTTACGAATCACTGTCGGAAATCCACGTCTCCGGCCATGCGTACATGGAAGAGCTGAAGCTGCTGCACAACCTGGTCCGACCCAAGTACTTCATCCCCGGCCACGGCGAATACCGCCATTTGTACCGGCACGCCGAAATGGCCCACCAGATGGGGCTGCCCTGGGACAACATCTTCCTGCTCAATAACGGCGACATCTTCGAATACCAGGACGGTAAAGCCCGGATCGGCGGTTTTACCAGCGCCACCGGCGTCCTGATCGACGGCTCCGGCATGGTCGACGTGGACAACCCGGTCCTGCGCGACCGCCGCCTGATGGCGGAAGACGGCGTCCTGGCCGTCTTTGTGGCCATCAGCCTGGAGACCGGCGAGCTGATCGGCGAGCCGGACATCCAGGCCAGCGGCTTCATTTATGAACGGGAATCCACCCGGATCATCCAGGAATGCCAGAAGCGGATCGCCCAATTCGCCCGCAAAGCCAGCGGCGGCAACAAACCGCTGGCGGCGATGATCCAGACCGGCGCCCTGCGCGACCTGCTGCGCGACCTGCTGTTCGAGCGGACCAAGCGGCGCCCGATCATCCTGATCTCGGTCAAGGAGATTTAGGGTTTTAAGCTTTATAAGTTGGTGAAACGCCCGGAATGCTGTAATGTGGTATTCCGGGCGTTTTTCGGTGGGGCATTGTGATTTTTTAGGGAAAAAAATTTCCCGATATTAGTGTAACTGTCCAATAATCGGCAAAATCTCATATCTGAATATGAAGTGACCGAACGCAGCCGCTCAAGGAGTTGTCCGAAGTGTAAAACGGTTCGAAAACTACACCATCATGTCACGAGAGATCGCTATGTTGGTTATTTCCAGATCAAGGTTGGTCGGTTTCATTATCCTCCCTGCAAAGGGACCTTGACTGCACTGCCGAGACAACTGTTCAGCTGGTTTCTCAATCCGCTGTGAGATCTACTGCTTATGTTCAAAGCCCATGTGGCAGGGACTGCAGCAGCCAGCTGTTGCACTATTATCTGAATCGATATCGCGACTTCGAATCGCCGCTGATCTTGCATTTGCGTGAAAGTGAGCTACTGGGCTGGATCCCACCGGATTCAAAAGAAAGATCCGCAATGATAATCACTGAAGCCCACCAAGCAATTGTGGTCAAAGGAAAAGTCCTGCAAACTGAGGTTAATTTCATCACGGTTATCTGCCGAAGCGGATTCCGGCCAGCAGCTTTACCCAATTGGATGATTGGGCGTCGCTGATGCCGTGGGTTGACATCCTGCCCGATGATCTGCGCGTCAGTGTGTAAGTTCAAGATGTGATTTTTATCGGTAACAATAATCCTATGAAATTAGTATCTCCTCTTGACTACCATCTGGCTTATCAATAATAAATGCGTGATAACTTGAATCGACACTATTTATAGAGTATACAAATCTTAATATTTCATATACATTATCATGATAAATTGCGATTGAGGAAGGCACGATTGTACTAATAATTATTTCATGATATACTAAATTATCTTTTTTATATTCCTTTCGATCAAGATTATAATTCTCCTGATTATTCCACAAATATTGTGAAAACCACAATTTACTTTGGCTGCTGCTGTTAGATATTATGAGACTAATATTAATAATTTCATTTCTTATTGATTCGGGCAAATAATCCAGTAAATTATCATATATTGGAATACTATCTATATCCAGCAGTTCGTTTTTTTCAAGTTGAGCTATATCAAAATATTCATCTGGTCTTATTGATAACTTTACCCATTCACTGCAGCCTTTTGATAAATAACAGAAATCAATATTGATATAATTACAAATCACATTCAACAACCCCTTCCTTTAGTACCAAGGTCTCTGCCCTCAAAAGCCTTTTTAAATTGTTTTAGTGTTTTACTTGTGATTACTCCAGCTTTTGCCATTTTTTCTAATTCACCAGGTGTTTTTCTTAATAACTCTTGTACATTAATATTGCGAAAATTACCATTTTTTTGTAAATCTCTCAGTTGGCCACTTCCTTTGAGCAAATCATAGATACTTTTTGAACTTTTTGGATCCCATCCGTTTTTGTTATGAACAAGTATATTCAGTTTTGATACAAAATAAGTATGCCAATCTTGGACCTCAAAGTTATACACTTTTATTGGTTGTGATAATATCTCGTAATAAATTCCTTTTATTATATTATATTCTCCGTTACTTAACTTTACTGTATCACCAATTTCTAAATATCCAGCGCCTACCCACCCCCATTCCTCTGTCCAGAATGGATGATTTTCAGTTGTCAGAATTTCTTCATTACCAACAAATACATGAACAATCTTATCAGATTCACCTACAAAAATCTGTACTACTTTTTTAAAACCTTTTTCGCCTGTTTCTATATTCTCTGACCAAACTAGATCGTCGACCTGTATATTTTCAATGGCAATATTCCCACATGAAGTCAAGACTGCCGTTCCAGCCATAAAACAAGCTTTACCCAACAAGCCTCCAGTCGAGAAACCTATGGCTGCTCCCCACATATATCCGTCAGCAGCCCCGTTCAGTGCGGCTTGCCCAACACCTTGCCAACTACCAGAACTTATTCGATGCATGACCGCACCGGTTGCCGCTCCGCTGGCAGCACCAATAGCTGCACCAGCCATCGCACCCTGTAATGCACCATAGGCAAAACATGCTAATGCAGTTCCTGTTCCGGCTGTCGCTACAGTCAATACTGCCGCAGCAGCAATTATTGCCGTGCCAATAATAATTTTTGTCGCCCAGCTTGGCCAATAACCAGCTTTATCCGACATATTGATTGGATTATTTGCGCAATAAACGAATAGATTTGATACTAATAGTCCCTCTGTCGCAGCAAGAGTACTTGTATCATCAGTATTGATAAACCGTCCCCACTCAGGATTATAATATCTGCTATTCAGATAATACAACCCCGTCTCGGTATCATACCGATAGCCCCGATACCGGTACGGGTTCTTCACAC
>JAEXPB010000003.1 GCA_023438965.1 Bacillota bacterium
AACCCCGAAGCACAAAGCGGCTTTGGGGTTTTTTCATATGCCGGCAATAGCTGGTGCATCATCAGGACGGAGGAAAAACCAATGATTGAAATAAGTATCCAACAGCTCACGAAATTTTATGGCGCGAAGCAGGTTTTCGCTAACATATCGTTGGAAATCATGACCGGCGACCGGATCGGCCTGATTGGCCGCAACGGCTGCGGTAAATCAACTTTATTAAAAATTCTGCAGGGCAGCGAAGACTACCAGGCCGGGAACATTCAAATCCGCCGGGGCGCCCGGATCGGTTTTCTGGATCAGTTTATGGCGGTCGAATCCGGCTGGACTGTCGAGGCGTTTTGCGCGACCGCCTTTCAGGAATTGAATGCATTGCGGGTTCAGATGGACCAGCTGGCACATGCAATGGCCACGGCAACCGAGTGTGATATGGAGATGGCGATGCGTCGATATGGGCAGCTTCAGGCGCGATTCGAAAGCCTGGACGGCTATGCGGCGGAAACGCGTCTGGAAATGGTTCTCCAGGGGTTGGATATTCCAACGGAACTGCGCGGCCAGGATTGCAGCCGACTCAGCGGCGGTGAAAAAACGCGGGTGGCCCTGGCCCGGATGCTGCTGGAAGAGCCGGATATCCTGCTGCTCGATGAACCTTCCAACCATTTGGACATCCCGGCAGTCGAATGGCTGGAAGATTTCCTGAAAACATTCAAGGGAACGGTGCTGATGGTGTCGCATGACCGCTGCTTCCTGGACCGCACAGTAACACGAATCATCGAGTTGTACCCGGACCGGGCGGAAAACTATATCGGCAACTACAGCGCCTATGTGATTGAGAAAGAGCGGCGCGACCAGCAAGCACTGCGCGATTACCAGAACCAGCAGAAAAAGATTGAGCGGATGGAGGAGCAGATCCAGCGCTTCAAGGTCTGGGCAGCGATGCGGGACAGCGAGGTCATGGAGCACAATGTCAAGGTGATGGAGCGGAAACTGGACCGCGTCGAACGGCTGGAACGTCCGGCGGCCGGAAGGCGGCCCCTGCGGCTGCGACTGGACACCAGCCGGCGTTCGGGAAACGATGTCCTGCAGGTCAGCGGCTTGGCGAAAGTCTTCGGGTCACGACCGGTCATCGCCGGACTGGATCTTCAGCTGTTCTATCAGGACCGGGCTTGCCTGTTGGGCCGGAATGGCTGCGGCAAGACGACCCTGCTCAAGCTGATCCTTGGCGAGCTGCCGCCTGATGACGGGTGCATCCGCTTGGGTGCCGGTCTGACGATCGGCTATCTGCCGCAGGAAGTTGCCTTCGATCACGAAGAACTGACCTTGCTGGACTGGTTTTCCCGCCGATACGGTATCTCCGCCGGTGCGGCCTGGTCCGCTTTGGCCCGCGCCCTGTTCAGCGGCGAGGAAGTGCAGAAGCATATCCGCAGCTTGTCCGGCGGCGAACGCAGCCGGCTCAAGCTGTGCACCTTGTGTTACGAAAAAGTTAATTTATTGATTATGGATGAGCCGACCAATCACCTGGATATCGAGTCGCGCGAAGCTCTGGAGAATATGCTCCAGATTTACGAAGGCACGTTGTTATTTGTCTCGCACGACCGGTATTTCATCAATAAAGTGGCCGACCAGATCCTGGTCCTGGCTGACGGCAAGCTGCAAGCCTATCCGATGGGTTATGACGGCTATTGCGCCGCTGTGGCTGCCGAACAGGCGCGGCGGGCAACCCTGACCGGCCCGGCCGGTTCAGGCGCCGGTTTTGATTCCGCTGGCGCCGGACGCCAGAAGCAGGAACGGCGGCCGGCTGGCCAACCAAAGCGCCAACCGGCCGCCGAACCGGATTTGCCGGCCCTGGAGGACCTGATCGAACAGGCCGAACAGGCGCTGAAGGCGCTGGAAGCGGCGGCCTTGGCCGTCGGCAGCGATGCCGGGCAGTTGATAGCTGTATACCGGGAAAAGGAGGCTCTGGAGCAGCAGCTGACAGAACTGATGCGGCAGTGGGAAGCCGCGCAGAATAGTCAGGTATAAACGGGCCGGCCGAATCGAACCAGTTGGTCCGGCGGGCGAATGGTTTTTGCCTATGTTTCCTATTGACAACACGGCGGCCTTCGTTTATAATAGCCATATTAGCTATTTTAGCCATGACGAATGGAGGCGAACGATTGTTAGTCAATGCAACTGATCTGAAAAACAACCTTGGCAAGTATTTGCGCGAAGCCGTCCGGGAAGAGATCGTCGTTGTCAGCAACGGCCGGAAGGTCGCCCGACTGACAGCTTACGCGGAGGAGTATCTGTCGCAGCCGACGGCACCGCTTCAGCTTGGTGAACGGGCGGAGGCTTATTCGGTTACCGGATACCCCCGCCAGGCAACCTATGAAGAGTTTCTGGAACTGTCCAATTCCAGTGAGGAACGCTTCGAGTATATCGACGGCTTGATCTACGATATGGCTTCGCCGAAGACCAACCACCAGCAGGCGCTGGGCGAACTGTATTACGTTTTTGCGTCCTGGTTCCGCGGCAAGAGCTGCCGTCCCATGCTCGCTCCGTATGATATCACCCTGAAGCGTTGCGCCGAGAACATCAATATTGTGCAGCCCGACCTGATGGTGATTTGCGATCTCGAAGAGAAATTAAACGATCAAGGTTATTATATGGGTGTGCCGTCCCTGGTCGTCGAGATCCTGTCCGAAAGCACCCGACGCAAGGACTGCGTGAAGAAAATGGACCTCTACTTGTCCACAGGCATCCGGGAATACTGGGTCGTCAATCCGTTCAACCGGGAGATTGCCGTCTTTCACTTTGATCAGGCCGATCTTCTGGAAAATAAATGCTACCGCAGCGGCGAAACCGCGGCTTCCTTCATCTTTCCCGGTCTGCAAGTCCGGGTGGACGCCCTCTTTGCCCTGCCACTGCCGGACAAAGCATAGCAAACGCGGCGGTGTTCCTTTCGTTCACCGCCGCTTGGACTCTTTCATGAAAGCGCTGGACCAGCTGGTTCGCTGCATCAGGTGTTCGGGCTCTATTTCCCGTTTTGATTCAGAGCAGCCGCCGGCCCAGGTTCAAGATATAGCCGCCGACCCCGAAAACGACCATCGCCCAGCCGACAAGGGCGAAGGCAATCAGATAGGGCGATTCAGTGCCGGCGATCTCGAAGACGCCGGTCAGCATGCTGGCGGTGGTCAACGTAGCAA
>JAEXPB010000108.1 GCA_023438965.1 Bacillota bacterium
CTTGTAGGCTGCGGTCATGATTTCCAGCTGACGGCTGGCTTTCATTTTGTTCAGGGTTGCGATATAGTCATCCCAACCGTTGTCCACAGTGACGACTCCAGTGACGAATTTGGCCAGCATCTGGTCAACATACGAATTGACATCGGCAGCGATGGTGGATAATTCTTTCTCGATGTCGCGGCTGACATAATAGGCCGGGAACGGGATGCGGATAACACCGGTTTCCTTAACCAGCTCCGCCCGCTGCTTGGCGGCATAGGATTCGACCTTGTCATTCACGCTCAGCCAGACATCCGGCGTATAGCCGATCCAGCCGCCGCCCGGCTGTAAGGTGGCGCGCGCCCGCAGCTGGGTCACGGTTTCGCCGGACTTGAGGATCCAATTCCATTTGCCATCCGACTCGACTTTGTAATTCACGTCCTTGACGCCCATCCACATCAGCTGGCCGCCTTCCTGGGTATAGAACTGGTCCGCCCAGCGGGCTGCCACTTCCGGATACTTGCAGCTGCTGGTGACGGTGAAATTGCCGGGGACAACCGGATCGCGCTTGTTCCAGAGCTTTTTGCCGCTGGCATCGGCGATCACGACCGGCCAGAAATCGGCTGCCCGATTCTCGCCGACAAAGAGGAAGCTGCCCGAAGCGATCGACGCGCCCAGCAATTCGGTTTCGCCGCTGCCTTTGGCAACGACCTGCTGCTGGTTCTGGGTGAAGACATCCTTGTCCAGCAGACCTTCCTGATAGAGCTTGGCCAGGTATTTCAAGCCTTCCTTATATTCGTTGGTCATCGGTGCGAAAACGACTGAATTGTCTGGCTTGACGTAACAGTTGTTGCGTCCGAGCAGGACACCGAAGAAAGCGAACATATCCTTGACGCCGCTGGCGCCATACAGCGGTGAGAGCGGGATTTCGTCATTCTTGCCATTGCCGTTGGGATCCTGGGTCTTGAATGCCTTCAAGACTTCATAGAATGATTGGGTATCGGTCGGCGCTTTCAAACCGAGTTTGGCCAGCCACTTGGTATTAACCATCAAGCAGGTCGACGGGCAATCCTGCACACCGGGTGCGCCGGGCAGGTTCAGCCCGGGCAGGGAAGCGATGGCGCCGCTGGGCAGGGTGATGATCGGCCGGACATCGCTCCGTTCATTGAGGATTTTATTCAGGTTGGGCATGTATTTGGTGATGTAGGGCGTCAGGTCGATGAATTTCTTCTGTTCGTAATTGGCCAGGACAATTGAATTGGCCAGGGAAGTCTTGGTGATCACATCCGGCAGGCTGTCGCTGGCCAGAGCCAGGTTCAGCTTTTCGGTCCAGGAATTGGAATCGACATCGTCGAAGACGATGCGGACATTGGTTTTTTCCTCAAGGTACTTCAACAGTTCGTTTTCGGCGAACGGGACGTTGACGGCCGCATTGCGGCTGCCCATCGCCTTGAGCGTCACCTTTTCCTTGACAATCGGCAAACCAGCCGGATTCAGGTTGCCGGCGGTAGTTGCGGCCGCACCGGTGGTGACCGCCGCAGTCTGTCCGGCTGCGCCGCTTGTCCCGGTGGTCGCCGAGCCGCCAGCGCAGCCCGCCGCCAGGAACAAAACCAGCAGCAGGGAAATCCATGTGACCAAGAGTCTTCGTTTCATGATCGTTCATCCTCCCAAATTGTATTGCGGTCGATGCCGCAAGACAATTGTTGTTCAAAATAACTCAATCAGAAAGCGCCTGTTTCGATGAATATATGCAAATCACACAAACCTGGCCGTTTCTGTTCTTTTTGCATAGGATTGGCGGATTTGCCGGCTGGCTGCACGCCGCTCAGACCATCTGGTGGAGGCGGCGGTATTGCACCGGTGTCACTCCTTCCTTGAGCCGGAACTTGCGGATAAAGTTGTTGACATCCACATAACCGACTTTCCGGACGATCTGCTTGATTTGCAGATCGGTCGTCTGCAGCAGACTCCGGGCGGCATCCAGGCGCAGATTATCCAGATAGGCGATGACGCCGATATTGTTCCGGCTCCGGAAATAAGCGGTCAGATGAGATATCGACAAATGGAAATGGTCGGCAATCTGGTCGAGGCAGAGGTCCGGATTGGCATAATTGGCGGCCAGATAGGCCAGAATGCCAGTCATGAGCTGATCCGGCGCGGCATTTTGCTCCTTGACGATCAAGTCGCATAAAGCCCGGGCCAGTTCAATCAGGCGTCGTTCAGCTTCGGCCAGCGTTTCCGGTTCATACCGGAAAGCATCAGTTAACATCTGGCTGATGGTCGGGTCCGGGTCGTGCAGATCATAGGTGTTCTTGATACTGTTCAGGAGCGATAAGTAGGCATATTGGAACATCGCGGGTGCCGGCTGCTCACGCTGATCGTTGAGAATGGCGCGGATTTCATCGACAACCAGGTCGGGATCCGGTTTGAGAAAATACTTGGCCAGCAGCTGACTGCCGCTCGGGGCCAGCCGCTGGCGGTTGTCGGCTTGCGGCGTCGTTTCGACATCGATCAAGGCATTCCAGCCATAGATCATTCGGTATTTGGCAGCGGAAGCGACTTGCTCGAAGCTGTTCCGGATATCCTGCAGGTCCCGGAAGACGCGGCCAATCGTCAGTGTCACAGTGAAGCCGGTCCGCTGGCTGATCTCCTGCTGGGCTGGCAGCAGGGCCGCTGTCAGATCCGGCTTGCCCAGCCCGCTCGTGATGCTGCAGAGGAGGACCAGCATTTTTTCGGAAGCCAGCACCGATGAACTGCTGCGGATGCCGGCCGGCAGAGCCGCCTGGAAAAAGAGACCGAGATTATAAAGGTATTCTGCCAGACTGGCATGGCCATGCGCTTCAATCAGGCCGGCATTGTCCGCTTGGACAGCGACCAGCAGGCAGCCGCCAGCACCAGACTCCAGACCAAGCGTCTGGCGGATAAATACCAGGTCTTGCTCGCTGGGACTTTCATATAATAGATTGATCAGCAGATTGTTCCGGGCCAGCTTGGCATATCGGTCCAGATTGGCGGTCAGCCGGTCTCTCTCGAGCTGGTTCTGCTGGTACCACTGCTCGATCAAGTGAATTTCGTTGGGAATATGGGTGGTCCGCCGTTCGGCAGCTGCCGGCAGGATCCGGGAGGTCAGGGCCCGGATCGGCCAATAAGACTGCAGGGCGAGAAGACCAGCCAGCACCAGCCCCAGGAAAACCATGCAGGCCACAACGACCAGCACCACGTTGCGGATGTAGAAGACCCGGGTAAAGAAATCGCGCTGCTGGATGGCGGTTACATAGGTCAGGCCGGCATAGGCGGAATCCGAAGCGTAGACCAGCATGGGATTGCCGTCGATCCGGACAGCTACGCTGCGGCTGCCCTGGCCGGCTTCACCAATCACCTGCCGCAGGTCGGCATACTGGATTTCCCGGCCCTGCGACCGGATAAACAGGGGCCCGTCCCGCCCAAACAGTGCGACCGTCAGGTCGATGTCCCGGAATGCGCTGCCCATGATCTCGGCAATTTCCTGCGTATTGATAATGAAGAAAACCGTGCCGCTGCGGGCCAGGTTGATGGCTGACAGCGGGTAGGCGTAGATCAGATAAGGCGTTTTGCCCAGAAAGACCGAGTCGCTGGTAATACTGAAAATCTTCGGCGCCTGGAGATCGCGGATCATCAGCTCAATATTTTCCGGCGCGAATTCCTTGACCCCGTAGATAGCCGAGAAGAAGCCCTTATAATAGACGCCTTTGGGCGAATAATAATAGTCCAGGTCGGTCTGCCCGAAGCCGAGAACGATGGCCTCATACATAGCGGCGGTTGAATTATAGCGTTGCAAGGCATTGAGGGCATCCAGATTATAGG
>JAEXPB010000121.1 GCA_023438965.1 Bacillota bacterium
ACCGAGGAACCAGACCGTCTGGTGATCGCCTATGACCGTCTGCAGGCGGGTGACGGCAAGGTTTATGCCATCGACCTGGAAATTGCCGTCCGTGACAACAACGGCAGCTTGGTTTTCGAAACCAGGCTGACCAACCGGGACGACCGGATCCGGATCAACGAGGTTCAGTGCCCGTTCATCCAGGCTTACTCCCTGGGCGGTCCGCGCCAGAACGATCTCCTGTATTACCCCAGCGCTTTCGGAATCCGCATGCCGGATCCCTGGACCAATCTTGACCGTTACCATTCGACCTACATGTTCAAAGACGAGCAAGGCATCTGGTTCGGCAATCCCTATCCCGGCACCGGCGCGTCGATGGCCTGGCTGGGTGTGCAGAGCGACGGCTATTTCTTCTACCTGGCCCAGCATGACCCGCTGGCCCGGATCTGCGTGCCGGCTGTCGGCCGCAATCCGCGCGGCACGGATCCCTTCCTGCGTCTGACCGTCTCCAGTTTCCCGGCGCTGCGACCCGGTGAAACCGAGCAACTGGCGCCCAAGTGTTTGGCGGCCTGGGCCGGCGACTGGCGTCAAGGCGCGCAGACTTATCGCGCGTTCATCGAATCCGCCTTCTATCGGCCGCAAACGCCGCCGGCCTGGGTCAAGGAATTCGCTGGCTGGCAGCGGATCATCATGAAGCACCAGTATGGCGAGATCCTCTACCGCTATGAGGACCTGCCTGAATTGTACCGCCAGGGCAAGCCGGCCGGACTGGACACGCTTCTGGTTTTTGGCTGGTGGAAAGGCCGTTTCGACAATTCCTACCCGCATTATGAGCCGGATGAGAAGATGGGCGGTGCAGCCAAACTGCGCCAGGCCATTGCCGACATCCAGGCTGAAGGCGGCCGTGTCATCCTCTATACCAACGGCTGCCTGATCGACCTGCAGTCGCCCTTCTACAAGAACGGCGGCAACATGGCCGCCATGATCGACGTCGACCAGAACGAGTACCGCGACCATTATCAATTTGCCGGCGAAGGTATGATGATCCGCAAATTTGGCTACAAATCGTTCGCCCTGGGCTGCATGTCCACCGCGGCCTGGGCCGAAAGGCTGGTCGACCAGGGCCTGATCATGAAGTCTTTCGCGCCGGACTCGATCTTCTATGATCAGATTGCCGGCCATCCGACCAAGCTGTGCTTCAATCCGGAGCATCCGCACGGTAACCGCGTCGATCGCGACTGGTCCTACCGTCCCGCCGTTTTCCAGAAAATGCGCGACCTGTGCGAGGGCGAAATGGCGCTGGGGACCGAGAACATCTCCGACATCGGCTGCGCCCAGGCTGATTACACCCATAATTCCGCCAGCGTCAAACCGGGCGACTCCTTTATCTATCCTTATCTTTTCCGCCACATCCTGCCGGAGATCATCACGACCAACCGGACGATCCAGGAAGAATATCCCGGCTTCCAGGACGACCTGACCTATGCCTTCATCTTCGGGCTGCGCTATTGTGTCTCCATCCACCGCTGCCGCGGCCACCTGGGCCTGATGCCGGAATACACCCGCCATCTGGCCTGGCTCAACGGCCTGCGCCAGCAATACCGGGCCTTCCTGGTCGACGGGCGCTTTACTGCCGATCATCTGGACGAACTGCCGGCCGGCTTGATCCAGACGGCCTATCTGAGCGCAGCGGGGGATCGGCTGCTCAAGATCACCTGGAACCGCACGGACCGGATCGTCGCCCTGGACGGCCGCAATGTCGCTGCCGGCGCCCTGGACTTCGTGGAAGCGGCCATCTGACTGCCTGCCGGGGGAGACCCCCCGATTGTTCTTTTAAAATTTGGAGGTTATCACCATGTACAATTTGCAAGGGCCAGCCATGCGCTATGCAATCAATGAACTGGGTGAGGTCTGCTCATGCTACAATCGCCGGACCGCTCACGAATATGTATACCAGCCCGGCAACCTCTGGAAGCTGATCTATGCTGAAGGAGAGCGGGGTGAAATCCCGGTCTTCGCAACCGGGCAGAAATTCACCGCCGAATCCGGCCGTACCGCTGCCGGCGAGGAGAGCCTGACCCTGACCTACGACGGCCTGCAGGGCGACGGCCGCCGCCTCGATGCGCTGCTGACGCTTACTTTTATCATGGCTGCCGACCGTTTGTCGGTCACGACGGCGATCGAAAACCGGGACAGCGCCCAGATCATGGAGTTCCAGCTGACGGCCGCGTCCGGCCGGCGCTCGCTGGCCGGGAAACCGGAGGCGGATTATCTGGCTTGGCCGACCGACCTGGGCCGCAAGGTCAAGAATCCGGCCTTTTCCGATCTGTCGGTCTACGCCGGCTTCCGTAAATACGAACGGCACGACCAGTTCCATACCGATATGGACGGCATGTATCCCGGCCGGATAAGCATGCAGTGGTACGAATGGTGCAATGACCAGGAAGGGCTCTATATCGGGTCGCATGACCCGTCGATGCAGACAACCTGCCTGCATGCCGAACGCGACGTCAAGCTGAATATTCTGCGCCTGGGCATCATCCGCTACCCGATGCTGGAAAAAGGCGAGACCTGGAGCAGCGCCCCGGTGGTCTACGCGGCGCACGCCGGTGACTGGCACCAGGGGGCGAGGATCTACCGTGCCTGGATCGAACAGGAAAAGGTCTGGCACCGGCCGGACCAGCCGGAATGGATCCAACAATTCAAGGGCTGGCTGCGGGTCATCCTCAAGCAGCACCATTGCGAAATCAACTGGGATTACAGCCAGATCCCGGCGCTTTACGACGAAGCCGAGGCGGCCGGCCTGGACACGATCTTCCTGCTTGGCTGGGAAAAGGGCGGCTTCGCCCGGATGTGGCCGGACTATGTGCTGGACGAACGAATGGGCGGCGAGGCCAAGCTGCGAGCCGGCATCGACTATGTGCACGGCAAGGGCGGCAAGGTGCTGATGTTCCTGAGTTACGCCCTGATCGACCATGACAGCGACTATTATCAAAAGGGTCCGGGCCGCCAGGTGGCCATCAAGAGCCTGTGGGGCCAGGAGATCCCCTTCTCGGAAACCTATTGCGGCGAAGGGACCTGGCGTAAGCTGGGCAACCCGCCGATGCCGATGTACCTGTCCTGCGCCGGCGCGCCGGCATGGCAGGAGAAGATGATCGAATCAGCCCGGTATTGCCTGGATCTCGGCGCCGACGGCGTTCTCTACGACCTGGGCGGCCTGCCGCCCTACTTCTGCTTCGACAAGACCCATACCCACGCCAAACCGAGCCAGTCCTGCTGTGAGAAGGCGAACAACTACAAGGGCCTGCACGATTACATCCGTTCGCGCGGCCGCGACAAGGCGATCCTGATGGAACACAATGTCGACATCTTCGCCCAGCACATGGACATTTCGCAGGGGAGCGTCACGCGACCGATGCCCGGCCAGATGCTGGAAATGTACCGCTACACCTTCCCGGAACAGATCATGACCACCCGCGAGGCCGGCCAGGACGAGGTCAATTACCTGCCGAACGCCAACTATTGCTTCGTTTACGGCTTGCGCTATGACATGACCATTTACCGCTGCTGCGGTACCCTGTCGGACGTTCCCAATTACGCCGCCTACCTGAAAAAAATCAACGACCTGCGCATCCAATACGGCGATTTCCTGCTCAAGGGCCGTTTCATCGACAACGAGGGCTTCACGCTGGACAATCCGGCCATCGTGGCCAAGGCCTACCGGGCGGCGGACGACCGGATTGCCGTCGCGCTGTGGAATCCGGCTGCGAAAGCCCAGAGCTACTGTCTGACCAATGCGGCCGGCATCGAGAAACGGGGCGAACTGGCGCCGGAAGGCATCGCTGTTGAAACCATGGTTTAAGGATCCGGTCAGGCGTTGATACCGGATCAATGAAAAATAGGAGTGTTGATTATGTACAATTTGCAAGGACCAGCCATGCGCTACGCAATCAATGATCTGGGCCAGGTCTGCTCATTCTACAATCGCCGGACCGCCCACGAGTATGTTTTCCAGCCCGGCAACCTCTGGAAGCTGATTTATGCCGAGGGTGAGCGGGGTGAAATCCCCGTCTTCGCAACCGGGCAGAAATTCACCGCCGAATCCGGCCGTACCGCCGCCGGCGAGGAAAGCCTGATCCTGACCTACGACGGTTTGCAGGGCGACGGCCGCCGTCTCGATGCGCTGCTGCAGTTGACCTTTGTCATGGCCGCCGACCGCCTGTCGGTCACGACGGCGATCGAAAACCGGGACAGCGCCCAGATCATGGAATTCCAGCTGACGGCGGCATCCGGCCTGCGCTCGCTGGCCGGGAAACCGGAGGCGGATTATCTGGTCTGGCCGAATGACCTGGGCCGCAAGGTGATGAATCCGGCCTATTCCGACCTGTCGGTCTACGCCGGCTTCCGCAAGTACGAACGGCACGACCAGTTCCATACCGATATGGACGGGCTGTATCCCGGACATATGAGCATGCAGTGGTACGAGTGGTGCAACGACCGGGAAGGGCTCTATGTCGGTTCGCACGACCCGTCGATGCAGACAACCTGCCTGCATGCCGAACGCGATGTCAAGCTGAACATCCTGCGCCTGGGCATCATCCGCTACCCGATGCTGGAAAAAGGCGAGAGCTGGACCAGCGCACCGGTGGTCTACGCGGCGCATGCCGGTGACTGGCACCAGGGGGCGAGGATCTACCGCGCCTGGATCGAGCAGGAACAGGTCTGGCACCAGCCGGACCAGCCGGAATGGATCCGGCAGTTCAAGGGCTGGCTGCGGGTCATCCTCAAGCAGCACCATTGCGAGCTGAACTGGGACTACAGCCAGATCCCGGCGCTGTACGACGAAGCCGAAGCGGCCGGCCTGGACACGATCTTCCTGCTCGGCTGGGAGAAGGGCGGCTTCGCCCGGATGTGGCCGGACTATGTGCTGGATGAGCGGATGGGCGGCGAAGCCCAGCTGCGGGCCGGCATCGACTACGTGCACGGCAAGGGCGGCAAGGTGCTGATGTTCCTGAGCTATGCCCTGATCGACCGGGAGAGCGAATTCTATAAAAACGGGCCGGGTCGCCAGGCAACGGTCAAGAGCCTGTGGGGCCAGGAGATCCCCTTCGCCGAGACCTATTGCGGTGAAGGCACCTGGCGCAAGCTGGGCAACCCGCCGATGCCGATGTACCTGTCCTGCGCCGGCGCGCCGGAATGGCAGGACAAGATGATCGAATCAGCCCGGTACTGCCTGGACCTTGGCGCCGACGGCGTCCTCTACGACATTGGCGGCATGACGCCGTTCTTCTGCTTCGACAAGTCGCATACCCACGCCAAACCCAGCCATTCCTGCTGCGAGAAGGCGAACAACTACAAGGGCCTGCACGACTATATCCGTTCGCGCGGCCGCGACAAGGCGATCCTGATGGAACACAATGTCGACGTCTTCGCCCAGCACATGGACATTTCCCAAGGCGCCGGCACCCATCCGGTACCCGGCCAGATGCTGGAAATGTACCGCTACACCTTCCCGGAACAGATCATGACCAACCGCGAAGCCGGGCAGGACGAAGTCCAGTATCTGCAGCATGCCAATTACAGCTTTGTCTATGGCCTGCGCTTCGACATGACCATCTACCGCTGCTGCGGTTCCCTGTCGGATGTCCCCAACTATGCCGCCTACTTGAAGCGGATCAACGACCTGCGCGCCCAATACAGCGACTTCCTGCTCAAGGGCCGCTTTATCGACAACGAGGGCTTCACACTCGATAATCCGGCCATCGTGGCCAAGGCCTACCGGGCGGCGGACGGCCGGATTGCCGTCGCGCTGTGGAATGCCGCCGCTGCGGCCCAGAACTATTGCCTGACCAGTGCGGCCGGCGTCGAGAAACGGGGCGAACTGGCGCCGGAAGGCATTGCGGTAGTCGTCATGGCGTAAGTCTGAGCACAGTCATATCGGAACCGGAAAGCGGGGGATATTCATGCTGAACTGTGATATCCGCGAATTTGGCGCTGTCGGCGACAGCGAGACGATCGCCACGGCCGCCGTGCAGCGGGCGATCGATGCCTGCGCGGCCGCCGGCGGCGGACGGGTGACTGTAGCCGCGGGCAGCTACGTGATCGGGACCATCCGGCTGCAAACCGCGGTCGACCTGCATCTGGCCGTCGACGGCACCCTGCTGGCCAGCACGTCGGTTGCCGACTACCCGTTGCTGGAGTCGGATTTCTGGAACACCGACTTTGCGCCGCGCTACAACCGCCGTTGCCTGATCTATGCCGAGCGCTGCCGGGACATTGCCATTTCCGGCCGCGGCCGGATCGATTGCCGCGGACTCCGTTTCTGTGAACCGATCGCCCCCGGCGGACTCTGGACTTATCGGCGCAAGACGGATACCGAGCTGCCGGGCCGCATGATTTTCCTGGCCGGCTGCCGGCAGGTGGCTGTGACCGAAATGACCTTGATAGACCCGGCCGCCGGCTGGGGTTTCTGGATTCTGGATTGCGAGCGGGTTCGCTTTGACGGCGTGACGATCGACTCCAACCTGGATATGCCCAATTCGGACGGCATCCATCTCAATTGCAGCCGCGACGTTCAGATCAGCAATTGCCTGATCCGCACCGGCGACGACGCCATTATTGTCCGTGCCTATACCAAAGTGCTGAAGCGTCCCGTGCCCTGTGAGCGGGTGGCGGTCACCAATTGCCAGCTGACCAGCCATTGCAGTGCGGTCCGCTTCGGTTGGGCGGACGATTATGTGATCCGTGACTGTGTCTTCAGCAACCTGATTATCACCGACAGCCGGATCGGACTGAACATGGCGCTGCCGCATGTGCCGGGCAAACGGCTCAGCGACCAGGGCGAGGATGCGACGTTGATCGAAAGGATCAGCTTTGACAATCTGATCATCGACCGCCACTGGCGCGAACCGATCCAGGTTGCCATCGCCGAGGGCGCGCGGGTCGAGGGGATCCGCGACCTGCGATTCAGCAACATCACGTCCATCAGCGAACTGCCGCCCCGTTTCCTGGGCCGGCCGGACTGAAAATTGCGCCATATCGATATCAGCAATTCCACCTTTACAATCCAGCCTGCCGCCTAAGGCAACGCCCGGCGCGGCGGCGCACATGTCTCCTTTGGGGATCAGGTGGCGCAATTTGCCCATGTGGAGGACCTGTGCCTGAACAACGTGCGGGTGAACCTGTCATGATCGCACCCAAGCCGCTGGCCGCTGCCTTCAAGGACTTTGACCTTCTGCCGGATGGCCGGCGTTTTGCCTTTTGGGACTGCGCGACAGTTTTCGGCAAGACCTGGTTCGTCGATGGCAGCAATCCCGAAGCCGACGATGCGAATCCGGGAACGGTCCACAAACCGTTCCGAACCATCGGACAAGCCGCCGGGATCGCCAAGGCCGGCGAAAAGGTCATCATCCGGGCCGGCATCTACCGTGAGACCGTCAATCCGGCCAACGGCGGCCGATCAGCCCAGGAAATGGTCAGTTTCGAGGCGGCGCCCGGCGAACAGGTGGTCATCAGCGGCGCCGAGATCTGGCAGGCGGACTGGCAGCCTTCGATCGGCTATCGCCAGACGGCGGCGGCGGATGAACTGGATCTTTTCTCCCTGGACGATACCGTCTATTATTCGCCAAACACGGCCGCCCGGGTGTGGCGGGGCCGTCTGCCCAGGCATTTTTTCATCGGCAGCAATCCCTTCGCCATGATGAACGCGTCCAGCCTGGGGTTTGTGCCGACGGCCGATTCGCTGCCGCATCTGGCGTCGCCGAAAATGATCGTCCATATGAATCCTGAACCGATGCTCCTGCGGCAAGGCCTGCTGTTTTGCGACGGCCAGCCGCTGCGCCAGGTGCTGCGGCCGCATGAGCTCTGGCTCGCTGACGGCACCTACTGGGTGGAGGAAGACGGACTGGCGATCCATTTCCGGCTGCCCGGCGACCGTTCGCCCAAGGACTGCCTGCTGGAAGTGACAACCCGGGCCCAGGGCTTTGTTCCGGACTTTCGCGGCGCCGGCTACATCCGCCTGCGCAGCCTGCGCTTCGAGAAATTCGCCAATCCGTTCATCCCGCCGCAGAAAGGCGCCATCTCGACGAACTGCGGCCATCACTGGATTATCGAGGGCTGCCAGGTCAGCTGGACCAATTCGGTTGGCATCGACATCGGCTTCCTCAGCCATTTTGTCCTGCAGGACGGCATTCGCGGCGGACACATCATCCGACGCAACCGAATCGAGCACTGCGGCGTCTGCGGCATCTGCGGTCTGCCAACCCGGGGGCGCTATTTGGAGTCTGTCCTGATCGAGGACAATTGCCTGCAAGGCAATTGCTGGCAGGATATCGAGCTGATGTGGGAAAGCGCTGCGATCAAGAACCATTATACCAAGGACTGCCTCTACCGCCGGAACATCATTCTGGATACCGTCTTCGGCGCGGGGATCTGGCTGGACAAGTGCATCAACAACAGCCGGGTCTGCGGCAATGTCCTGATCAATTGCCGCAGCACACTTTATGGCCTGATCTTCATTGAGGCGACTTATGATCCGGTGGTGGTCGACCACAACCTGATCTGGGGCGTCAGCTGCCATGTCGCACCGGATGGCACGCGCTCCGGCGGTCATGGCGTTTACGAGCATGAGGTCGACAACCTGACGATTGTCAACAATCTGGTCTTCGCGGCCGAAGGCGCCGGGATCCACTGCGCCTACACACCGCCCGGCTCCGCGCGGCTGATTCGCGGGCGCCGCGGCACCTTCAACCGCAATGGGAATATCCTGGAGAATCTGATTCATGACTGCGGTCACTGGATTGATCTGCCGACCGCAGACAATACCTGCGACCGCAATCTTTTCGGCGCCGCCACCGGCACAGCGGCCACCCTGAACATCCTGGCCGACCAGGAGAAACATAACCTGGAATCCTGGCGGCAAGTCCGCGGTTTTGACCGCGCCAGCCGGCAGATCGAACTGGCAGCAAAGATTGACCCGCAGGACCTGGCTTTGGACTTGACGTTCACGGGCACCAGCGGGAAGAAACATCTGGACCTCAATCTCCATCGGCCGGAGGATCTGATCATCTTCTGGAAGGACCTGCGCCTGATGCTCGATTGAACCATGCCCGGGTGTTTTTGACGGGACTTGCCGGCAGCTGTTCATTTCGATTATGATAATAAGATTGAATTTATGATGGAGGTCGTGATGAACATGCCAAACGATGGTGAACAAACAGTCCGCCTGCAGGCCGGCAACTGGCAGGCCGATATTCTGCCTGGCTTCGGCGCCAACCTTATCCGCCTGAACGTGGCCGGACAAGAAATCCTGCGAACACCGCCGGATCTGGCGACACTCGCTGCCTCGCCCTTCCTGTACGGCACACCGGTCCTGATGCCGCCGAACCGGACAGCCGACGGCCGATTCACCTTCGCGGGACAGCAGTGGGAACTGCCTCTGACTGAGCCGGCTCGCGGCAACCACATCCATGGCTTCATCTACCGGGCGCCTTATCGGATCCGCCGGGCGGACAACGACTGCCTGGTTTGCGACTATACCTATCCGGGCGATCCCTACCCCTTTATCTTTACGATAACCATGACATTTACCCTGAATACAGCCGGCCTGCGTCAGGAAATTGCCATCCGGAATGACGGTCAGGGCCCGATGCCGGTAGTGCTGGCCCTGCATACAACCTTTGCGAAGCCGGCCAGCTTCCGCGTCCCGATTGGGCAACGCTGGGAAACCGACAGCCGGTTCATTCCCACCGGCCGGATGTTGGCGCTGACCGAACAGGAACAGCAGTATGCCGCAACCTGCATCCTGGAAAACCAGGTTATCTCCGGTTTTTATACGGCTGCCGGTCATGCTGCCGACATCGGCGACTATCGCTATGCCGTTTCCGAATGTTTCGATCAATGGGTGCTTTTCAATGGCGGACAACAGGATTACCTGTGCGTTGAGCCGCAAATCGGCCCGGTCAACAGCTTGAACCGGCCGGGCAGTTATCCGGTTCTGGCGGCCGGCGAGACGTTCACCGCCTGGACAGCGATCTCCCGCCGGTAGTTCAACCGGCGGCAAGCCATACTGGCCATCGCGGCAGATGGACGCCGCCGAGGCGGTCTGTTCGCTAGAAAAAGGAAACCGGGAAGATCACATGGTCTTCTTTGGGCGCCAGGTCGGACAGCCGGGTATCCTGCAGCATCAGGCCGCGTTGGACGATGAAATGGCCATAACGGGTTCGCAGGCTCTCGACCGTCCGCTCCAGCGCTTCCTGGCGTCGGGACTGGCGATCCCAGAAAGACAGCTGACGATAATCCGAAGCCAGCACCAGATCGGCGCCCCGGATGCCGACACTGCGGATGCCCTGCTGCCAGGTGTAATTATTGCGGAACAGGTCCATGGCCACCTGGGTCATCACGGAGGCAAGGCAAGTTGGCGCAGCCATCTTGTGCTGGCGTTCAAAAGAAGCGAGCTGCCGGTCGCGGATGCATATCTGGACCGTTCGGCACAAGAAGCCCAGCTCGCGCATGCGGGCTGCTACCGCCTCGGCCAGAATGAAAAAAGTCATGCGCACATCGGCGTCGCAGACCAGGTCGCGCGGGGTTGTCGTACTGTGCCCGATTGACTTGATGTCGCTGGTCTCGCCGGTTCGGGCCACCGGCGAGTAATCCTGCCCATTGGCAAAACTCCAGAGCACCTCGCCCCACTTGCCCAGGAAGGAGCGCAGGAAAAGCGGATCGGCCTGCGCCACCCGGCCGATCGTGGTCAAAGAAATCCGCTTGAGCTTGCCCCAGGTGGCCGGGCCGATATAAAGCAGCTCGCGGGCCGGCAACGGCCAGATCATCTGCTTGAAATTATCCGGCGTGATGACAATTGTGGCATCCGGCTTTTTCAGGTCACTGCCCAGCTTGGCAAAAATTTTGTTGAAACTGACCCCAACGGAGGCGGTGATACCGAGCTCGTCGCGAATACGCCGCCGAATCTCGTCGGCGATGGCCGGCCCGCTGCCGGCTGTTCCGGATCCGGTCACATCCAGCCAGGCTTCATCCAGGCCGAAGGGCTCGACCTGATCGGTATAGTCGGCATAAATGGCGCGCGCCGCCCGGGCAAAACGCAGATAGCGGGCGAAATCGGCCTTGACTGCCACCAGGCCGGGGCATTTGCCGCGGGCTTGCCAAATGGGCTCGCCGGTTATGATGCCAGCGCTTTTAGCGAGGTAATTCTTGGCCAGGACGATACCATGGCGCAGCTCGGGGTCACCGCAGACGATGACCGGCTTGTTGCGCAGTTCAGGATGGTACAGACACTCTACGCTGGCATAGAAGTTATTCATGTCACTGTGCAGAATAATGCGGTCTACCACGGTCACCTCCCTCGTAACAGAACAATTGTTCTGTTATTATAGCGTGAAAAACCGCCGATGGCAAGACCGTTCGACCGGGATTCGATCGATTTGGATAAAGATTGGTTGATTTGTGCATGGCTCGCATATAGACATAATGCTAGAATGTTGAGCAGGATCCGTTTCCTCAGCCGTCACTATGTACATAAAGAAATTCAGGGTGAGGTGCGACATGTTTGAAAACACCATGGATACCAGATGAATGACGCGTCGGTTGTGCCCGCATCCGGCCGATTGCTGTCCATGGCTGCCGGTTGACTGGCATCAGCGGCCGCTGACAAAAAATTCTATGATCTGATTGCCTGGCATGGTATACTTATGTCAGATGATCTGAATGGAAAGATATGGCCGCAGCGGTTTTCAGCTGCTGGCCTCATGCCCCAGGATACCGTCGGCAAGCCGCAGAAGATGATTGCCCAGCCAGATTGACTGGTTATGGAGGACGGATGGCAGATCACTGGCACAAATCACGGTTCGTTGTTGCATGGAATAAACGAGGCATGGCCGTTGTACGGCCGCTGATAAGCACAGTCCGTTGGATTAAAGCGAGAATACGGCTGCGATTCAGTATTCTGTTAGCTTTTTCAGAGAATATATAAATATATTAATGCAATTATCACAAATGATCTACTAACGCCAATAAACAGTCCAATGGAAGAGGAATCTTTTTGCCACAATTTTGAACGATTTACCGACATAATTTGCCAACATGGCCGAAAACGGAGGCGATCGTCGGGAAATGACCGGGAAACGGTTCGGAAAAGCAGACATAGACGGGTATTGGGCTTGAATTATGTCTGGTCGGTCCGGATTCGGCTCATGATAGCCCTTGACTGATTATCCGGATTGACTAATCAATGGGGGAGGAGATTCGTACAAATTGGCAATTGATGTGGATTATGGACTTGACATTGTTTCAACGTCACGGTATATTAT
>JAEXPB010000246.1 GCA_023438965.1 Bacillota bacterium
TCGCCGTGCCGGAATAACTGGCAAACAGGGCAATCCTGTTTGGCAGACCTGCCTGTCGCCGCCGGTACAACCCACCGGCGGCGATTTTTCTGTTGCGGCGAAATAACCCGATCCCTGGTGGCGAACATGGCAACATCCGTCAGTGATTACCAGACCGGTCGATGTAACGGATGCTGCTCCCGGCTGTTGTCAATGTGTTATCATAGAGTTATCCAGATCAGCCGCCCTGCCGGCGGCCCAAACGGAGCAAAGCATGAGAACGCAGCGAATATACACCAGAAATGCCGATTATCAGAAATTTGAGGTCCTGAAGACCAACCGCAACAAGCGCTACCGGTACCGGCAGTTTTTTGTCGAGGGTGTGCGCAACATCAACACCGCGATCCAGAACGGCTGGCCGGTAGACGCTTTTTTATACTCCTTTGAAAGCCGCTTGTCGGACTGGGCGACAAAACTGCTGCAAACGGTACCTACCCAGGTCAATTATGAGCTGACCGCGGAATTGATGGCCGAAGTCAGCGGCAAAACAGATCAATCCGAAATCTGCGCCATCATCCGGATGCGCGATGACCGGACCGACAACTTGCTGCTGGGCGGCAATCCGCTGCTGGTGCTCTTTGACCGGCCATCCAACAAGGGCAACCTGGGCACGATCATCCGCTCCTGTGATGCCCTGGGTGTGGCGGCCATGGTCATGACCGGCCATGCGGTGGATCGTTACGATCCGGAGACCCTGGCGGCCAGCATGGGGTCCTTTTTCAAGCTGCCGGTCATCCACCTGCCGGACAATGAGGCGGTTCAGGCTTGGATAACCTCCCTGCGCCAGGCCTGGCCCGGATTGCGGGTGATCGGCACCAGCGCCCATGCCGACCGGGACATCGAGGCTGTCGACCTGACTGGCCCCAGTTTGCTGATCATCGGTAACGAGACCGAAGGCATGAGCAATTTCTGCTATGCCGCCTGCGACGAACTGGGCCGGATCCCGATGGCGCCGGACAGCTCGGCTTCATCGTTCAATGTGGCTTGCGCGGCGACGGTCATCCTTTACGAGGCTGTCCGCCAGCGCCGGCATCGCGGCTGAATAAACAGGCCGGTAAACCGGCAGGGGAGGGACTCCGATGTTGAATGTCAATATTCGCCTGTACGCCGATCGGGATGACGTGGTGCTGCAGACCTACATTCTCGCCGACTCGCCGGAACTAACGCCGGGAAAGCCCCGCCCGGCTGTGCTGATCTGCCCCGGCGGCGCTTATCTGGGCACCTCCGACCGGGAAGCGGAACCGATCGCCCTGCAATTCAACGCCCATGGCTACCAGGCGTTCGTCTTGCGGTATTCGACCTTTTACCGGGGCAACATGAAAGATATACCCGCCGCCGGTTCGCCGGTGCCGGGCAATCGCCGGGCCCGATATCCCGAACCGCTGCTGGACCTGGCCCGGGCGATGCTGGTCATTGCCGGGAATGCCGGCCTTTGGCTGGTTGACCCGGATCGGGTGGCGGTTTGCGGCTTTTCGGCCGGCGGTCATCTGGCGGCCAGCCTGGGCGTCCATTGGGCGGAACCCTGGCTGAGCGAAGCGCTGGGCTTGGAGGCCGGCAGCACGGCGATCCGGCCGGCGGCGATGATCCTGGGCTATCCGCTGACGGACTTCGTGGCCAATAAGCAGAAAATCAGTCAGATCAAGGCGCTGGATCCAGCAGCGGTGAATTTGTGGCATGCGGTCAATCTGGCCGTATTTGAGAATCCTGAACCAGCGGACGCCGATCTGCTGGCCGCCAGCCCCGCCCGCCAAGTCGGCCGGCTGACGCCGCCGGCCTTCATCTGGCATACCGCGAACGACCGGGTGGTACCGGTGGATAATTCGCTGAACCTGGCCGCCGCCCTGGCTGAACAGGGCATATCCTTTGAATTGCATATTTTCCGGCACGGCAGCCATGGCCTGGCGCTGGCGGATGAAACGACCGCCGCGCTGCCGGAACAGATCAACCAACCGGTCCAGGCGTGGCTCCGCCTGGCCCTGACCTGGCTGGACAGCCTGCTCCGGAACGGGGATTGAACGCATGTATGTCCGGGCGGTGTCCATCACCCTGCATGCGCCGGCGTGCCGGACGCTGAAGGATAAACGGCAGATCCTGCGCAGCCTGCTGGACCAGGTGCGGCACCATTTCAACGCCGCCGTCGCGGAGGTCGACGCGCAGGACCTATGCCAGAGGATCGTGATTGGCGTGGCTTGCGTTGGCAGCAGCGACAGCCATGCCCGGGAACAGATCGAGGCGGTCGTCCGTTACGTTGAGACGAACGCAGCGGCCGATGTGGTGACTGTCGAAGAATATTGACTCAGCCTATCCGCCCCGCGCAGCGGGTAGGCTGAGTTATTGACTCAGCCTATCCGAAACCAAATAAGGAAAGCGGTGATTGATCATGTCTGATGTCTCTCAGATTCTGGCCGGATATGTACTGCCGCATCCGCCGGTCATCGTACCGGGCGTCGATCAGGGGACAATGCTGGCCGGCCGGACAGTGGCGGCTTTGCGCGAGCTGGCCGGCTCCTTTGCGGCGCTTCGCCCGGAAACCGTGGTGATCCTGTCGCCTCACGCCCCTCTTTTCAGCGATTACCTTTTCATGTACGACGCGCCGGTCCTGGAAGGCAGCCTGAGCCGTTTCGGTGCGCCGCAGGCCCGGCTTTCCCTGGACCAGGACCAGGAACTGCACCAGGAAATCAAAAGGCGGCTGGAACAGGCCGGCATTGCCGGCGGCAGCCTCAGCTCGGCCCAGATGCGCCAGCACCAGGTCGAATCCGCCCTGGACCACGGCGTGATTGTCCCGCTGTACTTCCTGGCGGAAAAATACGGCGCCTTCAAGCTGGTGGCCATGTCCTGCTCCAATCTGTCCCTGCCGCAGCTCTACCAGGTCGGCGACCTGATCCGCCAGGCTGCGGCACGGTTGAACCGGCGGGTGGTCATCGTCGCCAGCGGTGACCAGTCACACAAGGTTAATGACGAGAGCCCCTACGGAGCCTGTCCCGAAGGAGCCGAATATGACGGCCAGGTGGTCGCTGCGTTGAAAGCCGGCAGCCTGCAGCAGCTGTTGGGCATCGACGCCAAGGTCCGCAGCCGTGCCGCCGAATGCGGCTACCGGTCGATGGTCATTCTCTGCGGCGCTTTCAGCCGTCAGGCCGTCCTGACCCGCGTGCTTTCCTATGAGGCGCCGTACGGCATCGGCTATTGCGTCGGTGATATCAAGCCGGACCCTGCCGGTATTGAGGCGGTTGACGACGCGCTGCAGGCTTCGCTGCGCCATCAGCGCGAGCAGGGTGAAAGCCGCCGGAACAACGCCTCGACGCCGGTGATCATTGCCCGTGAGACGCTGGAAACCCATGTGCGCGAACACCGGACACGCTCCGCGAAGGACTTCGGCCAGCTGCCGAACATCGCATCGCTGCAAGCCATCCGGGCCGGCGCCTTTGTTTCCCTGAAGAAGTTCGGCGAGCTGCGCGGCTGCATCGGCACCACAGCGCCGACAACCGCCTCCATCGTCGATGAGATCATCCAGAACGCGCTCAGCGCCGGACTGCATGACCCGCGCTTCGATCCGGTGACCGCGGACGAATTGCCGGATCTGTCCTACAGCGTCGACATTCTCGGAACTCCGGAGCCGGTCGCCGACCGCAGTAAACTCGATCCGGCCCGCTATGGCGTCATCGTCCGCAGCGGATCGCGTTCCGGCCTGCTGCTGCCCGATCTGGAGGGCGTCGACACGGTCGAGGAGCAACTGGCGATCGCCTGCCGCAAAGCCGGCATCCGCAGCGACGAATCCTACCAGATCCAGCGATTCAAAGTAACCCGCTATACCTGAAACGGCGTATCCCCGGAAAAGAGGCTTGCCTATGACCTGCGCCGACCAGCCTGACCTGAACCGGTCTGAGTCAACCCGGCGGGATGCCCGCTACTGGCAGCCCGCCGCCAATAATGCCGTCTGCTGCCAGCTCTGCCCGCACCGTTGTCTGATCCGGCCGGGCGGCAGCGGTGTCTGCCAAGCCCGCCGGAACCTGGACGGCCGCCTGATCGCCTGGAGCTATGGCAAGATCACGTCGCTGGCGCTGGATCCGATCGAGAAAAAACCGCTCTATCGCTTCCATCCGGGCAGCTGGATCTTGTCCGCCGGCTCCCTGGGCTGCAATTTCCATTGCGGCTTCTGCCAGAATTGGACGATCTCCCAGCGGGAAGCGCCCTATCGCCTGATCCTGCCGGACGAAATGGCGGCGCTGGCCCGCCGGGCGGTGCCCGATGGGAATATCGGACTGGCCTATACCTACAATGAGCCCCTGATCAGCTTCGAGTATGTCCTGGATTGCGCCCGGCTGATCCGCCAGGCGGGCTTGAAGAATGTCCTGGTCACCAACGGGTTTATCAATCCCGAGCCGCTGGAAGAACTGCTGCCCTGGACGGATGCGATGAATATCGACCTGAAGGCCTGGAACCAGGATTTTTATCACCGGATCTGCGGCGGTGATGTCGAAACGGTCAAATCGGTGATTGCCCGCAGCGCCAGAACCTGTCACGTCGAAGTGACCACACTGCTGCTGCCGGGCCTGAACGACGACGATGACGAGATCCGGGCCCTGGCTGCCTGGCTGGCGTCGGTCGACCGGCGGATTCCGCTGCATCTGACCCGCCATCATCCGGACTACCGGATGACCGAGCCGCAGCCGATCAGCCGGGCCCGGATGCAGCAGCTGGCCGGGTTGGCCCGTCAGCAGCTGGCTGATGTCTTCCTCGGCAACATCTAGTACGCTGCGAACCAGGCAACTGTATTGAGCGCCGCTTGCGACAGATGGT
>JAEXPB010000294.1 GCA_023438965.1 Bacillota bacterium
ACCGTCTTGCGCTCGGTCGGGCTTTCTCGACGAACCGGACGCATAGGGAACCGGCCGGCCGATCCGCCGGCATAAGCCCGGCAGATCCCGGCCAGCGGGCAGCGGGCGCAGTCCGGCTGACGCGGCAGGCAGATCGTGGCGCCCAGGTCCATCAACGCTTCGTTCCAATCGCCCGGCCGTTTGGCCGGCAGCAAGGAACGGACCAGCGCGGCCACCTCCCGGCGTTGGGCCGGATCGGACGGATCCCAGGGCACGGCGGCCAGGCGGGCGAACACCCGGACCACATTGCCATCCACCGCGGCCACCGGTTGACTGAACGCGATCGAGAGGACAGCGCCGGCCGTATAGTCGCCGACACCGGGCAAAGCCCGCAAAGCCGGCCATTCAGCCGGCACCTGCCCCTGGTGGCGGCTGCAGATCAGCCGGGCCGCGGCTTGCAGGTTGCGGGCGCGCGAATAATAACCGAGTCCCTCCCATTGCTTGAGGACCAGTTCCTCCGGCGCGGCGGCCAAATCGGCCACCGTCGGCCAGATTTTCAAGAAGCGTTCATAATAGGGGATGACTGTCGCAACCTGGGTCTGCTGGAGCATAATCTCCGACAGGAGGATGCGGTACGGGTCCTTCTGGCGCCGCCAGGGCAAATCGCGGCCGGACCGGTCGAACCACGCCAGCAAGGCCGCAGGCATGTCCGCTCCGGCAGCCAGCTGCCAATTCCCGGCCAGGGCCGGCCGATCAAGCGAACCGGCCGGATTGGCCGGCTCGCTTGATCGGCTCTGGTCAGTCCGGGATGCCGTCACCGTTGGTGTCAACCAGGCCCGGGATTGCCGCGCCGTAAAGCTCGCGGCCAATGATGCGGCGCCGGTTGCGCTCCTCCTCGATGATATTGCTCAGGACACGCCAGACCTTCGGCGAGTTGGCGATATTGACCAGTTTGACCTGGCTGTCGGACTGGTCGGCGGTATAGAGGGTAATCGTGCCGACGCCGAAGAGTTTCTGGCCCAGCGTGCGGGTCAGCTTCAAGTCCAGAATGCGGTAAAGCAGGATTTCATTGATCTCCGTGCGCAGCAAGCCAACGCTGCTGATGAACCGCTCCTTGTCCACCGAGTAGCGCGTGAAGGATATCGGCAGACCGAGGTAGCGTTTCCGGTCCTTCCACAGGACCGGCTGGGGTTCGGTATCCAGGACGTTGTTTCTGGTTTTGTCTGCATCGGCCATGTGCGGTTACTTCCTTTCCAAATCCGTCCGGTATATGATAAAGTATGAGCGAAAATCTGCCTACATTTTATAGCAAATTTCGTTTCAGGAACAGATCTTTCTGCAAGGGGGACAGCATGCCGCGCTTCTACATCGAAAAATGCCTGGATCCCGCCGTCGGCCGGCTGCTGCTGGCCGGGGACGACGCCCGCCATATCCGCTCTGTCCTGCGCATGCAGGCCGGCGATGAACTGATCGTCTGCGACGGCGCCCGGCTGGATCTGACCTGCCGGATCCGGCAAATCCGGCCGAATGCGGTGGAACTGGACGTGATTGGCGCCGTCGCGAACCAGACCGAGCCACCTTACCGGGCGATCCTTTACCAGGGACTGGCCAAGGGCGAGAAAATGGAGACGATCATCCAGAAGGCGGTTGAACTCGGCGTCGACAGGATCGTCCCGGTGGCCTGCCGGCGCAGCGTGGCACGCCTCGATCCGCGCGACCGGGACAAGAAACTGGTCCGCTGGAACCGGATCGCCGTCGAAGCCGCCAAGCAATGCGGCCGAGGTATTATCCCGGCGGTCGGCGAACCGCTTGACTTCGCCCAGGCGGCCCTTGAAGCCGCTCAGGCGGACATCAGCCTGATCCCCTGGGAGAATGAGCGCGGTCTGGGATTACGCCAGGCCCTGGAGTCATTCGCCTGGCCTGCGTCAAAAGAAGCCGCATCGCCAGCCGCCCCGCCCGCGCCGGCGATCAGTCTGCTGATCGGCCCGGAGGGCGGGTTCGCACCGGAGGAGGTCGCTGCGGCCGTTGCCGCCGGCATCCGGCCGGTTACCCTTGGCCGGCGCATCCTGCGCACGGAAACAGCCGGCGCCGCGGTCCTGGCCATGCTGGTCTACCGGTTTAACGACTTTTGATGTATAATAGTACGACTATTCAACCTGCTTGGGAGGAAACACCATGATCAGCGCGCCGAAAGGGACACGCGACATACTGCCCGGTGAGATCGCCGGCTGGCAATATGCCGAGCGGACATTTGCCGACATTTGCAGCCGGTTCGGCTATCAGGAGATCCGGATCCCGACCTTTGAACAGACCGATCTGTTCCAGCGCGGCGTCGGCGACACAACCGACATCGTCCAGAAAGAGATGTACACTTTTCTCGACAAAGGCGGCCGCAGCCTGTCCCTGCGTCCGGAGGGCACCGCCGGCGTCGTGCGCGGCTTCCTCGAGAACGGCATGGCCTCCTGGGCCAAACCGGTCCGACTTTTCTACAATATCACGGCCTTCCGCTACGAAAATGTGCAGAAGGGCCGCTACCGCGAATTCCACCAATACGGCTGCGAAGCGTTCGGCTCGGCCGGCCCGGCGATCGACGCCGAGCTGATCAGCCTGCTGCAGCTCTTCTTCCAGACCCTGGGCCTGCAACGGACCAGCCTGCGCATCAACAGTATCGGCTGTCCCATCTGCCGCGGCGCTTATCAGGAGAAGCTGCGCGACTATTTCCGGCCGCTTCTGCCGGACCTGTGCGCCCACTGCCAGGAGCGCTTCGTCAAGAACCCGCTGCGGATCATCGACTGCAAGGAAGACCGCTGCAAGATCTGGACCAAAGACGCCCCGGCCCAGCTCGATTACCTCTGTCCCGACTGCCAGGCCCACTTTGACGGCCTGCGCGGTTGCCTGGAAGACCTTGGCCTGGATTACCGGATTGACCGCCAGATCGTGCGCGGCCTGGACTACTATACCCGGACGGTTTTTGAATTTGTCTCGGAAAATGTCGGCACCCAGGGCACCATTTGCGGCGGCGGCCGCTATGACGGCCTGGTCGAGGGCGTCGGCGGACCGCCGACACCGGCCGTCGGCTTTGCGCTCGGTGTCGAGCGCCTGCTGATGGAGCTCGCCGCACAGGGGTCATCCTTGCCGGCACCGGCGCCGATGACGCTCTTCATCGTGGCCCAGGAAGCCGCCCGCAACCGGGCCGCCGCCCTGTGCTACCGGCTGCGCCAGGCCGGGGTCCGCGTCGAGACGGACCTGATGGGCCGCAGCTTCAACGCCCAGATGAAATATGCCGGCAAGAGCGGCGCGCGGCACCTGCTGGTCCTGGGCGAAGATGAACTGCTGGCCGGCCGCGGCCGGATCCGCGACCTGGCAACCCGCGAGGAGATCGCCACCGCTCTCGACGACGACACGCTGATCAGCCTGCTGACCAGCCTCCAGGAAGGCGCCGGCCGGATTAAGCAGGAATAAGCGAAATAAACAACACAGATAGATGGACAACCGGGAAGGGGTATACATCATGGCAGAAAACATGCAGGGTTTGCAGCGGACCAGCCGCTGCGCGGAGATCGATCTGACGGCGGTCGGCCAGGAAATGGTGCTGATGGGCTGGTGCCACAAGCAACGTGATTTGGGCGGCCTGGTCTTTATCACCTTGCGCGACCGCAGCGGCGAAGTGCAGCTGCTGATTGACGACACCTGCCCGGCCGACGTCCGGGAGAAGGCCGCCAAGGTGCGCAGCGAATATGTCATTGCCGCCCGCGGCTTACTGCGCGAGCGTTCGGCGGCCAATAACAACATGAAGACCGGCCGGGTCGAACTCCTGGTTCAGGAACTGCGCATTCTCAGCGAAGCGCAGACGCCGCCGTTCTATATCGAGGAGAATGTCGCTGCCAACGAGACCCTGCGCCTGAAATACCGCTATCTGGACCTGCGACGGCCGGACATGCAGCGTCGCCTGATGTTCCGCCACCAGATCACCCGGGTGGCCCGCGATTATTTCGACCGGGCCGGCTTCCTGGACATCGAGACGCCGGTCCTGACCAAGAGCACGCCCGAAGGCGCGCGCGACTATCTGGTGCCCAGCCGGATCTATCCCGGCCGCTTCTTCGCGCTGCCGCAGTCGCCGCAGCTTTTCAAGCAGCTGCTGATGCTCGCCGGCTATGACCGGTACATGCAGATTGCCCGCTGCTTCCGCGACGAAGACCTGCGGGCTGACCGCCAGCCGGAATTCACGCAGATCGACCTGGAAATGGCCTTTGTCGACGTCGAAGACGTCATCGCGGTTAATGAGGGTTTCCTGCAGCGCTTGTTCAAGGATCTGATGCAGGTGGACATCCAGCTGCCGCTGCGCCGGCTGACCTTCGCCGAGGCCATGGACCGCTTCGGCTCCGATAAGCCGGACTTGCGTTTCGGCATGCAGTTGAAGAATATATCCGATCTGGTCGCCGACAGCGAATTCCGCGCCTTCAGCGACGCCGTGGCCCAGGGCGGCAGCGTCCGGCTGATCTGTGTGCCCGGCGGCGCCACGATGTCCCGCAAAGAGATCGACGCGCTGGCGGAGTACATCAAGACCTACCGGGCCAAGGGCCTGGCCTGGCTGACCGCCGAAGCGTCGCCGCGCGGCTCGATCCTGAAATTCCTCACGCCGGAGCTGATCCAGGCGATCATTGAACGGGCGGAGGCGGCCAATGGCGATCTGATGCTGATCGTCGCCGCCGAGAAGAACAAGATCGTCTTCGACGCCCTCGGCCAGCTGCGCTGCGAAGTGGCCCGCCGCCGCGGCCTGATCCGCCCGGACGACTACCAGCTGCTCTGGGTGACCGAGTTCCCGCTGCTGGAATACGACGAGGAAGCCAAACGCTATGTTGCGATGCATCATCCGTTCACCAGCCCGATGGACGAGGATGTGCCGCTGCTGGAGAGCAATCCGGACGCGGTCCGGGCCAAGGCCTATGACATCGTGCTCAACGGCACCGAGTTGGGCGGCGGCAGCATCCGGATCCATGACCAGGACCTGCAGCAAAAGATGTTCAGCCTGCTGGGCTTCACCAGGGAGCAGGCCTGGAGCCGGTTCGGCTTCCTGCTCGAGGCCTTCCAATATGGCGTGCCGCCGCACGGCGGCCTGGCCTTCGGTCTCGACCGCATGGCCATGCTTCTGACCGCCAGCGAAAGCATTCGCGATGTCATTGCCTTCCCGAAAGTCCAGACCTCTACCTGCCTGATGACCAACGCACCGGATTTTGTCGATCAGGTCCAGCTGGATGAATTGAATCTGGCCTTTCAGGAACCCATAAAAGGAAGTGCGGAAGATGGAAGCCAGGAATGAAACGGTAGCTCCGAAAACCGATTTTCTGACTGAACTGCTCGACTGGCTGAAATATATCCTGATTGCGGTGCTGATCGGCCTGTTGCTGGTTGTCTTCGTCATCCAGCGCAACTCGGTGATCGGCACATCCATGGTGCCCAACCTGCATCAGGATGACCAGCTGCTGGTCGAGAAAGTGTCCAAGCTTTTCCACGGCATCAATTATGGCGACATCATCACCGTCAGCACGCGCGAACTGCCGGAGCACGAGGAAGGACCCAACATCATCAAGCGCGTCATCGGCATGCCGGGCGACACGATCGAGATCAAGACGGACGGCGTCTACCGCAATGGCGGCAAGATCGACGAATCGAACTATCTTCCGGCCGGCGTAGTCACCCAGATACGCAACCAGGCCTTTGCCAAGGTGACGCTGACCGCCGACCAGTACTACGTACTCGGCGACAACCGGCCAATCAGCCTGGACAGCCGCAGTTTCGGCCCGGTCACGGTCGAAAGCATCATCGGCAAGGTCCTGCTGCGTTTCTACCCGTTCAAAGACTTCGGCACCCCCTGATAACCAGCCCTGAATGGAGGACACCCCCTATATGCCCTCGGAACGACAACGCCACATCCGCAATTTCTGCATCGTTGCCCATATCGATCACGGCAAGTCCACCCTGGCTGACCGGATGATCGAGCGCACCGGCGTCCTGACGGCCCGTGAAATGCAGGATCAGGTCCTGGACAATATGGACATCGAGCGTGAGCGCGGCATCACCATCAAGGCACAGGCCGTCCGGATGGCTTACAAGGCCCGCGATGGCCAGATCTATACCTTGAATCTGATCGACACCCCGGGGCATGTCGACTTCAATTACGAAGTCTCGCGCTCGCTGGCCGCCTGCGACGGCGCCATCCTGGTGGTCGACGCCGCCCAGGGCATCGAGGCGCAGACGCTGGCCAACGTCTATCTGGCCATCGACGCCAACCTGGAGGTCCTGCCGGTCATCAACAAGATCGACCTACCCTCGGCCCAGCCGGAGGTGGTCAAGCAGGAGATCGAGGAAGTGATCGGGCTCGACGCCAGCTACGCGCCGCTCATCTCGGCCAAGAACGATGTCAATGTCGGCGAGGTCCTGGAGAAGGTCATCCAGTACCTGCCCTGCCCGCAGGGTGATGAAGACGCGCCCCTGCGCGCCCTGATCTTCGATTCCAAGTATGATTCCTACAAGGGCGTCATCGTCCATGTCAACGTCCGGGAGGGCTCGGTCCGCGTCGGCGACCGAATCCTGATGATGAATACCGGCAAGGACTTTATCGTGACCGAGCTGGGTTACTTCCTGCCCGGGGCCTTCCAGCCGTGCAATGAGCTGCTGGCCGGCGACGTCGGCTATATTGTCGCCAGCATCAAGACCGTTCGTGACACCGCGGTCGGCGACACGGTCACCCTGGCGGCCCGTCCGGCCCATACGGCGCTGCCCGGTTACAAGAAAGTCCATCAGATGGTTTACTGCGGTTTTTATCCGACGGACGGCGCCAAATATCCCGACCTGCGCGACGCCCTGGAGAAACTCCAGCTGAACGACGCGGCGCTTTCCTTCGAGCCGGAGACCTCCGCGGCGCTGGGTTTTGGCTTCCGCTGCGGCTTCCTGGGCCTTTTGCATTACGAGATCATCCAGGAGCGCCTGGAGCGCGAATTCCTGCTTGACCTGATCTCCACCGCGCCCTCGGTCGTCTACAAGAACCAGATGAACGACGGCCGTACGGTCATGCTGGACAACCCGACCAACATGCCGGACGTCAACGATATCGATTTCATGGAAGAACCGGTCGTTACCGCGACGATCATGACGCCGAAGGAATATGTCGGCAATATCATGGACCTCTGCCAGGACCGCCGCGGCACTTACCAGAACATGGAATACCTAGACGCCAACCGTGTCACGCTGCATTACCAGATGCCGCTCAACGAGATCATCTACGACTTCTTCGACGCCCTGAAATCGCGGACCCGCGGCTACGCCTCGCTCGATTACGAGTTCAAGGGCTATGAGCGCTCGGATCTGGTCAAGCTGGACATCCTGCTGAACGGCGACATCGTCGACGCCCTGTCCTTCAT
>JAEXPB010000348.1 GCA_023438965.1 Bacillota bacterium
AGCCAGTTCATGTCGCTGAAGAAAAAGGCGCCGCCCAGGCTACCGGCAAAGACGGCATGGGCCTGCAGTTCAGCCGGGAATGCGGCATTGACCTGCTTTTCGGCTTCCGGGCCAACCGCCATGCAGCAGATGAACAGACCGAGCTTCTTTTGAAGCAGGACGGACTGGTTCCGGGTTAGGAATTGGTTGGCTTGCGGCCGGATTTTGCCGATATAGATGGAACCGCCGACAATCACCTGGTCAAAATCACACAAGTCCGGCGTCTTCTCCCGTGCCAGGTCGCAGACAATGGTTTGGCCATCCAGCTGTTCGGCCAGCAGGCGAGCGCAGGCCCGGGCTGACCCATGTTTGGTGGCATAAGCGATCAATGTGCGCATGTTCAAATTCCTCCCAAGTTTCTTATAGCTGCCAATAGCTCATTTCTGGCCCTGCAGGAGAGCCTGTTCGACGGCTTTGCGGATAACCCGGCTGCTGTGGGTGGCGCCGGCGATCGTATCGACGGCCAGTGATTGACGGACCACAATTGCATCGGTGATGGCTTCCGCCTTGCCGCCAAGTCCGTTTTGGTGCTTGAGAATCCGGATGACGTCCAGGTGATGCTGATTTACCGTCACCGCGACATCGACGGCAACCGGGCCATCGCTCCAGGAACCGGTGAACGTGCCGTCCGCGACATTCTGCAAGTCGATCTCCTGCCAGGGGATTTCCGGTACCGGCGTCCGTCGGATGGTTTGCCAGACATAAACGCCAAACGCGCCCAAAGCCAGGATTAATACAGCAACAATGATCAAAATGATGCGCACGGACTTTCTCATGGACGTTCCTTTCTGTCAGTCAGGGTCTGTTCTGGCGGCTGCGAAACGGCCGGCTCCAGCAAGCCCTGGAACAGCAGGTCGAAATGGCGATCAATCAAGCGGGTGCGTTGTGCCGGATCGACATCCGTTTCCAGCGCGAGCCGGACAGTCAGACCGAAGGTGGCACTCCAGAGGATCTGGGCTGTCAGCTCCGGATCACCGGCGCGCAGGCGTCCGGATTGCATGCCTCGCTCAATGACCGCAGCCAGCCAGCCGATGCTGGGGCTCCGGCCAGCCACCCCGCGATGCAGAACTGCGGTGCGGGCCAAAACGGCGGGGTCGGTACTGAGCAGAATCGCCTTGAATTCTTCCGGATCAGCTAGAACCACGGCCAGATAACGGCCGAAGGCCGCGCGAATTTCGGCGTCCGGGCGGTCCGGCGTCGACGGCACGCTTTGGATGGCTGCCAGGATCCGGCCGTAACCATCCCGCAGCAGAGCTGCCAGAATATCGTCTTTGTTCCGGAAGTAGTGATAAATGATCGCCGGCGAATACTCCAGCTCACTGGTAATTTTGCGGATCGACAGGCCGGCGACACCTTCGCGGCTGATGATGCCGCGGGCGGCGGCCAGAATGCCGGCCTTGATCGCCTCCTGTTGCTTTTCCTGACGGGCGCGGGTCATAGGGCCTCCTCAAATCTGAAATAAACATGGTTCAATAATTGAACAGTGTTCAATTATTGATTATATTCCTATTTTCAGAAAAGGCAAGCCCTCCGTGAAAAATTGCCGGCCCGGCCACAATCCGGACGCTATTCAGCCGTCGCCAGCTGGGAGGGATGCTTGGGGAAGAAATCCACCCGCGGCTCCAGGAAGCGGACCTGGTGACTGTCCGGATCGGCCATGAAAGCGTAGACCGGCTCGAAAGCATACTGCCAGTCCCAGAAACATTCATCGACTTGCAGGTAATCGTGAATCATCGCCGCACCATCCGGAGCAATCGGGTGAATCAGCAGGGCGGCCGTCCGTACCATATGGAACGCGTCGACCAGGAGCTGCCGGATGGCGGCCATATCCTGCGCTTCCTCGGCTGGCCGGAAGATCCGTGACCAGTATTTGTTGATCTCCCGGATGTAATTGTCCAGCAGATTCATGACCAGATGGAAGGTGCGGTCAGCCATGAACCGTTCGTAATCCAGGATGGCCTGGTCGGCTGCCGCCAGAACCGCCGGGCTGACCTCGCCGACCGGGATATGGCCGTCGCTATATTTCCAGACCGTGTAGAAACAAGAGCGGACGGCCCGGTTCAACACATTGGCGAGCAGGTTGCCCTCCTTGAGCACCGGATCGGCATCCTTGGCCGTCGACTGCGGGTTAAAAGGCTTGGGCTGGAAGCTGACGCTGCGCACACCCAGGCTCAGGCTGAAGAAATGGGCGCGCAACTGGTCCGCTGTATAATGCTCCAGCAGGGCTTCGCCGGATGGCGGCTTGATCTGGCCGCTGCTGCTGGCTTTGCGGTCCAGAAAAAGCAGATGGCTGTTGACGACCAGATCGGTCAGCTTGAGGTGACCCAATGACAGATCCTTGCCGGCGTCGTTATCCTGCAGGGCCAGAAAAAGGGCCATCTGGGCCGGTCCGTAGAAATAGGCGTTATCTTCGCCGATGAACTGATAAACGCGGGCCTGGTCATCGCACCACCAGTTCTGCCAGTCGGCGGCTCGTCGCGGCTGGGACTCGAGCAGGGCCCGGGTGAAGGAAATCGGTGCCCAGAGCGATTCCGGCCAGACCCAGAAAGTCAATCCGCCGAGACCTTCAATCGCAGGTGCCGGCACACCCCAGGGCACATTGCCGGTCAGGCGGAAAGGCACCAGGGTCTTGCCATTGCGATAATAGATCCCCTGTTGGCGGAGCGTCCGGCCAGCCTGCTCGCGATCAGCCAGCGTGCGGAATTGCAGGCGGACCGATGATTTACCGTCGTCAGCGAGCCAGCTGCAAGCCGGCAGCTCCGCGGCGAGCGACCGGGCCTGGTCGACGAATTTCCGTTGCAGATAGATGATTGGCGGCGCCAGGAATTCACGCATGCTGTTGACCGCCGACTTGCGGGCGGTCGGCGCCTGTTCCTGGTTGTCGATCCAACTGGACAAATCGTCGCGATAGTCTTCCAGCCGGAAATACCAGTTGGTGACATCCTGCATGATCGGCGTCCGGCCGGACAAAGTGCTGACCGGCGCAATCAGGTCCGCCGGTGCGTACTGGTGGCCCAGGGCGCATTCATCCGCGTAGCCGACTTCCGACCGGCAGCCCTCGATCGGGCAACGGCCGGTGACTTGCCGGCCATTCAGATAAACGTCCTTCTCCGGATCGTAAAATTGCGGCTGGGTCAGGCGGACCAACTGCCGGCGTTCCTGCAAACGCAGCAGGATTTCCGCCGACAGCTCGCGGTGGATCGCGCCGGCGCGCCCCAGCGCGGAAGCGGCATACAGATCCAGGCTGATCCGGTATTGATCGAGAACCGCTTTCTGTCGCCGATGGTTGAAGGCGACATAATCTTCGAGCGTGCCGGAAAAATCGCCGCTGGCAGTCAGCTGGCGGTAGCTTTCCAGGATCGGCGATCCATAGCAGTCGGTACCGGAGAGGAAAATGACCTGGTCCGCGCCGATCCGGTCGCGCAGGAAACGGGCAAAAATGTCGGCCGGGACGAAGATACCGCCGATGTGGCCAAAATGCAGCGGTTTGTTGCCATAAGGCATGCCGGCCGTGATGAGGGCCCGTTTCGGGAAAACCGGCCGCGCGGCTTGCAGGGCCGTCGCCGGTGTGCGGGCCGTCGTTGGATCAAGGGAAAGAGATTTTACCATAAAAGCCTCCTCGCTTCAGCGGCGAGTCGCTGGCCCAGCTGTGCCGTTTCGTTGCCGGCGGATCCACAAAAAAAGCCCGCGTCGCCAGGAATCAATC
>JAEXPB010000458.1 GCA_023438965.1 Bacillota bacterium
ATTGTAGACATGGTAGCCGATCGGCACCCCCAGCGCCTTTTGCAAGGCGATCGGACCGTCGATCCAATCCCGCGGTCCGGGCGGCACCTCCGGCCGGATGCTGACCGGGATCGGCTCTTTGTCCGGATTGCCGTTCGGCAGCCAGTCCATGATCCAGAACGGCACGTCGCGCATCCAGGCCGGCGTGTCGGGCCGGCCGTCCAGGGTCCGGTCCGGCAGCCAGGTTGCCTTCTGCCGGATAAAGTCGCGATAGATCAATGTCGCATCATACCAATCGCCGCTGAACAGCTGCCACACGGCCTCACCGGACAGGTTGAAGCTGTTGCCGGCCAGACCGAGCCCCTCAGCCGGATATTCCCAGCGAATCGTCCCGAGTTCCGCGTCCGGCAGCGTGGTCCAGCTGATATCCTTGCGGCAGCCTTCGGAATCGTGGATGCTGGCATAGAAGCCGTTCCGGCCTGACTGGCCCGGCCGCCAGGCTGCGAAGCAGGGCAGGCCGATCGTATAAGCCGGATAGATGCAGGACATATGGCTGCCATGCCGGCAGGCATCCGGCTGCACGATGCCGGAGGTGACCGGCTGGAGCAGATCCCACTCCCCCTGGTTGAACCAGACCTGCGGATAGGCGCAGGACAGGACAGAATAGGACGGATGCTGATTATTCACGCGGGTTGTCCAGGTCAGACGGTTCTGCGCCGGGTCGGCGATAACGGTCAATCGGACGGAAAGCTCACAGACGCGACGGCCTTGCAATAGCGGATCGCTGAAGGTCAGGTCCAGGCGTTCCGCAGCCTGGCGAACCTGAATCCGGCCCCAACCGGCGTCCGAGTTCAGGTGGAGGACCTGATGCTCGGCAAGATTCAGGACTTTCAAATCAAAGAGCGGCCGGGCTGGCAAGCCGGCGTAGATCGGTGTCTCACCATAGATGGCCGCCAGGGCCAGGCCGTCGGTTTTACGGCGCAGCGTGACGGACAGCGTGCCGCTGCGGAAGGTCAGCTCGGATGAGGCTGACAGAGGAGCGGCAACCGGGGACTGGGTAACCTGCAGCGGGGCAGCCTGCGTGGCCAGCTGCCGGAACAGGACCGGCAGAGCCTCGCCTGAGGTCCAGGGCGCCAGGCTCAGCCAGGCTGACAAGGGCGCCGCGTGATCAAAGATCGCCAGATCGGCGCGAAAGCCGAGCAGGTCGAAGAACGGCGCCAGGTTCGCCGTTGGGTTGCCCGCTTCGGTGAATAACCGGATCCGGCCGCTGTTCCCGACCGCCAGGCTATGCTGGTCATCGTGCAAGGCGACGGCATCGCGGAAAGCCAGCGGTTCGCTCATGTGCGCCACCTGGCCGTCCCAATGCGGCAGACAGCCATGGTATCCGGTCAGGTCAGCCGACTCGACAGCCATATCCAACCAGCGCAGTGACTCGACGTTCATGGCGGTCAGACCGGTGAACCAGGTGCGGATCTGCAGCGCCGAGCAATCGGCGTGGCAGTCCAGCTGGTAGACGACCGCCGCTTCCGGCTGACCGTCGCCGGCAGCCAGCGGAGTGCGGATGAGCACGGTCTCGACCGCCGATGCAGCGGTCGGCGGCAGGATCGCCAGGGTCGAAGCAGCCGTGAAGAACGGCCATTCGCCCAGCTGACCCCAGGTGTTGAAACGGCCAGGCTGCCCGAAGCTCCGGGCGCCGTCCTGCAGGCGGATGTCGGCCGTGCCGCCGTCCGCATAGCAGATGCTCAGGTGCAAGCTGTTCGATTCCGGCTGGATATCGCCATGAATCGTGCCTTGATGGCAGTGCAAAGTGAACCCTTGATTGGCCATGATTGTTTCCCTCCATTTATGTCAGCCGGCTAAGACCGGCCCGCACTATTTGAGTGCCAGGGCCTGACGCAGGTAACCGCCGCCGGCCTGCAGCCGTCGACGGGCTTCATCAGCGCCGATGCCGGCCATTTCCATCAGGATCGCAACCTTCAATTCACCGCCGGCAGCCATCAACTGGCGGCTGGCTGCAGCGGGATCGGTCTGACCGGTGGCTTCCGCAAATATCCGCAGCGTGCGCCGGCTCAGTTTATAGTTGGATCCCCGGACATTGACCATGAGATTGCGGTAGACATGGCCCATTTGCACCATCGCCAGCGTCGATACCATATTCAGGACCAGCTTCTGCGCCGTGCCGCCCTTCAAACGGGTGGAGCCCATGATGGCCTCCGGTCCGCTGTCGACTTCAATCGCCACGTCAGCAAAGGCGCTGAGCCGGGCCTGCTTGTTGCAGGACAGGGCAATGGTGCCGGCACCGATCTGTGCCGCATGTTGCAGGGCGCCGATGCAATAGGGTGTTCGGCCGCTGGAAGCGATGGCCAGGACCACATCGGCCGGACGCAAGCCAAAGGCTGCCAGATCGCGACCAGCCTGACCGGCGTCATCCTCGCAGCCCTCAACCGGGGTGAAGACGGCGGCCCGCCCGCCGGCCATGACGCAGGTCACCTGGTCAGCCGGCACGCCAAAGGTCGGCGGACATTCGGCGGCGTCCATGAAGCCCAGGCGGGCGCTGGTGCCGGCGCCGACATAGACCAGGCGGCCGCCGGCCTTGAACCGGGCGACGACCAGATCGACGGCGCGGGCGATGGAGTCGGCCTCGGCGGCGACACGGGCTGGCACTTCCTGGTCCAGGTTGTTCATTCGCCGAACCATTTCCAGGGTGGAAAGCAGATCCAGATCCGCCGTCAGTGGATTGACCTGTTCGGTATGCAGCAGCTCCAGGGCTTCCGGAACCGCGGATTGATCATTCATGATTGATGAATCTCCTTATCGATCGGGCGAAATTCAACTTGAACTCCGGTCCCGGTTCTTCGCCCACCAGATACGCGGCTTCCAGCGCGGCGCCATAAATTGGCGGCAGGTCAGGGCGGATCAGCATAAACCGGTCGTCCAGGCAGTGCTGTACGCCGGCTTGCATTTTACCTTTACGGTCCCACTGGGCACCGGTGATCACAACCTTGAATGGTGTGGCATTCAAGTAGCGGCTGCCGGTCAGCAGCATTTGCGCCAGCTGGTTCGTGCAGCCGTCGAGAATCTGGCCGGCGATGGCATCGCCGTCCTCGGCGGCATCGATGACCAGCGGCGCCATCGACGCGATCAGGCGTTTGCCGCCGGCATAGATGTCCGGCACAGCTTGCACCAGCGGTTTGCCGATCAAATAAGCCAGACGGGACACCAGACTGGTCATTTCGCCCCGGCCGTCGATCGCCATCAAAGCATATTTCAAGCCCAGCCGGCCCATATCGAAACTGCTGCCTTCATCACCGAGCAGATAGCCCCAGCCGCCGACCTGGTTAATGGCGCCGCCGCAGCGGACAAGGGCGATCGAGCCGGTGCCGGCGATCAGGGAGATGCCGTCCTCCTGGCCGATGCCGCCGGTCAAGGCGTTGATCGCGTCGCTGCTGTTGTCCAGGTGGCGCGCACCAGGCAGAAGATCGCGCAGCACACTGTAGTAGCGCTTCTGGTTCTCACCGACCCAGCCGCCGGCAAACCCGGCATAGACCGAAAGCAGCTCGGTCGCAAGCCCGCCGTGCGCCTGAAGGATCTGGTTGAACATCTCCTGAAGATTGGCGGCCGCTTGCCGGGAGCCGATTTCGTTCGGATTGGCCGGCCCGCCGGCGACATGGTTCAGAACCGTGCCATCCGGCCGGAGCAACACTGTGTCGCTACGTTCGGCGTCGCCGTCGACGGCCAGGATTAAATCGTTCCAGGACATGACCATCACCTTCATTCTGACTTGACTTGGCTTAATATAATTGTAACAAAAATTTTACCTGTTGCGTGACCCGGTTGTCCGCCGGCGCCTGCATCAGCTGACAGCCGGTTGTCAAGTTTCCATGGTTGCCGCCAGTGCCGGCAGCGTCGCCCGGAAAGTTTCATCGAAATCCTCCGGCAGCGGCAACCCTGCCAGGCGCATCGCTTCCATCGCGCTGCCGTAAACCGGCGGCATCTCCGGCGAAATGGCGAGATAACCGTCGTCCAGACCGGCCAAGACCAGTTTTTTCAACAAGCCGTCATTGGCTTGCCAGAGGCCGCCGGAAAAGACGACCCGATATGGCTGCCCGGCCAAAAATCGGCTGCCGGATATCAGCAATTGAGCCAACTCGTGCGCGCTGGTCTGCAGGATCTCCTGCGCGGCGGCATCACCGGCGGCTGCGGCTTCGAAAACCAGGCGCGACAAAGCCGAAATGTACCGTTTACCGCCTTCATAGATCTCCGGAATCGCCCGATCCACCGGTTGTCCGATCGCGCGGGCAAAAAGGTCGGTCATCAAGGTTGCCGGCTTCCGGCCGTCCAGGGACTGCAGGACACGGCGCAAGCCCATGCGGCCGATGTCGTAGCCGCTGCCCTCATCGCTGAGCAGATGGCCCCAGCCGCCGATCTGGTGGAGCTGACCCTGGCTGCGGACAAATAGCGAAGAGCCGGTGCCGGCAATCAGGACCATCCCGTCACCGGAATGCAGGCCGGAGTTCATCGCGCAGACTGCATCGCTGCCGTTGCCAATGAATGCCCGCGGGAAGAGCTGCTCCAGGAACTGCCGGTAGCGTGGCTTGTTCGATTCGATGCCGCCGCCGGCCAACCCGGCATGAACGGCAAGAACCGGTGCCGCCGTCCCGCCGAGGTCGCTTAACAACTGCTGGAACAGGTCCCGCAGGGTATCGGTTGATCGTTCGAAACCGATCTCACTCGAATTGCTCGGTCCGCCAATCACCCGGTTTACAACCGTGCCGTCCGGTCGGAAGAGGACCAGGTCGGTTTTTGTCGCTCCGCCGTCGACGGCGATCAGCAGGATATCATGTTCTGTTGTTTCATTATCGCACTTCATGATCTTCTCACATTCTCGTCGGTTTCTTGATCTGGAAAAACTTCATTTCATCAGACATGCAGGCTAACCGGCTACATGTAGTAATCCCAGCGCGGGATGTCTTTCCGCAGGTCCAGGCGGTTCCGCAGCAGGAGGTCGATCGAGGCGTCCAGGGGCTTGCGCTCCCAGATCTCGGTGATTCCCCAGCGGCGCAGGTCGTCAGCCAGCGCTTCGATCAACAGGTCCCGGCCGGGCGCATCCGGCGCCAGTCGGCAGGCTTCAAGGTAGCGC
>JAEXPB010000515.1 GCA_023438965.1 Bacillota bacterium
ATGCCGGCGTGGATCCCAATTCTTTCACTTTCCGGTTCTTCAACGATCCGGACGCCGGCCTGAACGGCCAGTGGCGGCCGGGCGCCCGCGTCCTGGAACTCAACGTCAATTCGACCGGCTATGACAATCCCCTGAAAATGATCCAGACCATGTGCCATGAGATGCGGCATGCGGCGCAAAGTGATCCGAAAGCGGAAATGGGCGGCGGCAAGGACTATCGGGACCTGATCACCTGGAATGACCAGAACGCCAACTACCGGGATGCCGGCAGCGACTTCACCCGCTACTCGGGACAGTTGCTGGAACGGGATGCCGATGCCTTCGGTCGCGCGGTATCCAATGCGATCATCCGCCAGGTCATCGGCAACAAGTACGGGCAATGACTGCGGTCAGCCGGCCGGAGAAGGGGTAAGCAAGATGAACAAGCCAGATCAGCAACCAAACCTGAATATCCAAGAGATCCTGGACGCCCTGGGCAAGCTGGGCTATCCCGAGCAGGGCCGGCTGGATGCGGCCAAACGCCTGTCCTGGGTGCCGGAGCTGGCCCGGGACATGATCGAATATGCGCGACTGGGCTGCCCGCATTTTGACCCGCGCACCGGTCTGCAGCACCAGACGCTGCTGCGTCCCCTGAACGATGGCTTGACGGTGGCCCAGCTGATGTCGGACTACCTGCAGGGACCGGCCGGGGCGTTCCTGCTCGGCGCCGCCCTGATCACCCATCATGACGAAGCGATCGGCATGCTGGAGAAAATCCTCACCGACGGACTTTATACCCAGCGCCCGGACGGCAGCTACGCCAATATCACCGTGCCGGCCGCCCGCCGTTTTCCAACCTGCCCGGCCTGCGGCACGGTGCTGGTGCGCAAGACGCCGTTTTGCCGCATCTGCGGCTCGCCTACGGGAATTCAGCCGGGTTGACCCGATTGATCCCATCCCGCGTCCCGATCCAGATTGACCCTGTTTCATCCTGAAGCAGGGTCTTTATTTCGTCGTTGGCCAGGCCGTCCCGCGCGGTGACTTTCCGGAATTGCCCCTCCTTGAGCACCGCCGCGCCATCATATTCGGAACCGATCCAGATGGCGCCATCAGTGGCCTGGAAGAGCGAACGGACTTTGGCGCCGGCCAGGCCGTTATCCTGCGCCAGCGTGCCGGTCAACTGCCATTGACCGGCCGACTGGCTGAAAATCGCCGCACCGCCGTGATCATAGAAGCCGGTGCCTGCCCAGACACGACCGTCGGCAGCCTGCAGCAAGGACGTGACATTATTGTTGGGCAGCCCGTTGTCCGCCGTGAAGTATTGCCAGCCTGTCCCATCAGCGCTGCGGATGCTGATGCCGCCGCCGGGGACATTGTAGGAGCCGAACCAGACGGCGCCGTCCCGGTCGGTGAGGATGACGTTGACCATGTTGCTGAGCAGGCCATCCGCTGTGGTCAGGGTCTGTCGCTGGTCGCCGTCGAGGAGCAGGACGCCGCTCCAGGTGCCGACCCAGAGCCGGCCGGCACGGTCCGAAACCACGGTGTTGACCCGCAGGTCCGGCAAACCGTCGGCAACGGTCCAGTTGACCAGGCCGGCTCCATCATAACAAGCCAGCCCCTTTTCGTGCGCGATCCATAGGCGCCCCTGGGTGTCGGTACAGAGCGACTTGACATAGCGGAGCGGAATCGTGTCCGTGAAAGGCAGCTTGAGCAGCCGGCCCTGCAAATCGAGGCAGAACAGGCCGTCGCGGCCGCCGGCCCAGACAAGGCCGTTCAGCAGGACCAGGGCATCGATGTCCTGCGGCGGCCGGATGACCGTGATGCCCGGACGCGGCGCGGCGGTGGCCGCCGGCGCGGCGCAGGCCGGCAGTCCCGCGGCCAGAACCAGAAGCCAGGCCAGCAAGATCAGCGCCTTCCGTTGACCCGGTCTGCGCTGCGGATCAGGCCTGCCGAACCGGCTGACTGTCATTCCGGGTGAATCAGGCGCGGTGCGGCGGATCTTGATGGTCATGCCAGGCCTCCTTTCCCGAGGTCAGGAACAAGATGGCCAGCGATCCGCTGACTAAAGCCAGCAGGGTCATGAACAGGCATAGTGCGGCGACTGTTCCGGTGGCGCCGTAGTGCAGGTAATTGTAGATCTTCAGGGTCAATGTGGCCTTGCCGGGCGGACAGACGATCAAGGTGGCGCCCAGCTCGCCGGCTGTCAGGGCGAATACCAGGCTGCCGGCGGCCAGGAGCGACGGCAGGAGCAGGGGCAGGAATGCCCTGGCCAGTGCGGTGACGGTCAGACGTCCGTGCAAGCGGACGATATCCCGCAGATCGGGGTCAATGCCACGCAGGCCGGCGGCCAGAATAATCGCCGCGAAGGGAGCGAAGCGGGAAACCGCGACCAGTGCCGGCGCGCACAATGTGCCGTAAAGCGGATCCAGCCAGGGCTGGTTCCAGGCGGCAACCGCGCCGATTCCGGTCAGTGAGGCGGGCAAGGCTGCCGGCAGGGCGATGAACAGCCAGCGCAGCCGCATTGCTCCGGTGCAGGTGTGCCGATCCAGGCTGAGCGCCGCGGCCAGGGCTGTCGGCAAGGTCAGAGCGACTGCCAGCAGGGCGACCAGGACGGTATGGCGGATTTCCGCCAGCGAGTCGCTGACCGCCAGGATGAACGCGAGCGGACTGCCGGTCTGCAGCAGCAGATTGAACAGGGGGATCATGACTTGGCCGAAGGAGACCAGCAGGCCGGCTCCCACCAGGAGCCATTCCGGCGCGGCGCTTAATCGGAGCCGGGGAACGGTCTGGTCCAGTGCGCTGCCGCGCCAGCCGGCCCGCGTCAGCCAGCCCTGCGTACCGGCCAGGATCAGGAAAATGGCGGCCAGATAGGGGAGGGCCAGGAAGAAGGGCCGCCCCGGCTCGTTGGCGGCGCTGTATTCGGCGAAAAGATCCAGGGAATAGACATTGAGCCGGAAGATCGACGGAATGCCGTAGTCGGTCAGGCTCAGG
>JAEXPB010000525.1 GCA_023438965.1 Bacillota bacterium
GTTGCGATCGCCAGGGGTGTGATGATCGCAGCTTCAAGCGAAAAGGCCATAAAAAATCACCTCCGCCCTAATCATAGGCGAGAGGTGATCTGCAGGATATCCGATATCAAACGACAAAAATCGACAAAATCCGACGGTCTGGCCGGACCGGACTGGCTGGTTTGGTTTAGTGCGGCAGCACCTTGGACAGAAATTCACGCGTCCGCGGATTCTGCGGATTGTTGAATAGCTGATCCGGTGTGGATTCCTCGGCGATGCGGCCCTCATCCATAAAGACAACCCGGCTGGCCACTTTGCGGGCGAAGCCCATTTCATGCGTCACGACCAGCATGGTCATGCCGTCGGTGGCCAGTTCCTGCATGACATCCAGTACTTCGCCGATCATTTCCGGGTCCAGCGCGGAAGTTGGTTCGTCGAACAGCATGATCCGGGGATTCATGGCCAGCGCCCGCGCGATGGCGATCCGCTGTTTCTGGCCGCCGGACAGCCGTATCGGATATACATCGGCTTTTTCCAGCAGGCCAACCCGGCGCAGCAGGGTCAGCGCCCTTTCCTTGGCTTCCTCCGACTTGCAGAGGCCGAGGGTTAGAGGTGCCAGCGTAATGTTCTCCATGACCGTCAGGTGCGGAAACAAATTGAAATGCTGGAAGACCATGCCCATCTTCTGACGCACCTTGTTGATGTCGCATTTCGGATCCGTGATCAGCTCGCCGTCAACCCATATTTCGCCGGCAGTCGGCGTGTCCAGCATATTCAGGCAACGCAGGAAAGTGCTTTTGCCGGAACCGGAAGGGCCGATCACCACGATTTTCTCACCGACATCAATGTGATAGTCGATGTTCTTCAGCACCCGATTGGCGCCAAAATCCTTGCAGAGTCCCTTAACGGTTATCACTGCGGCGCAGCCTCCTTTCCAGGCGGTCCATAAGCTTGGTCAAACCCATGACGACCAGCAGATAGATGATGGCAACCGAAAGCAGCGGCAGGAACGCGTCGAACGTACGGGACCGGATCAGGTCGCCGGCCCGGGTCAGGTCGGCGACGGCGATGTAGCCGGCCACGGCAGTTTCCTTGAGCAGCGTGATCAGTTCGTTGAAGAGTGCCGGCAGGACATTTTTAAAAGCCTGCGGCAGGACAATCTTGCGCATCGCGGTGGCGTAGTTCAGCCCCAGCGAACGCCCGGCTTCCATCTGGCCGCGGTCGACGGCCAGAATGCCGGCGCGGATGATCTCGGCGACATAAGCGCCGCTGTTGATGCCGAAGGCCAGGGAAGCGACCAGCACCTTGCTGACATTGACCGAACCGAAAATGACGTAATAGATGATCAGCAGCTGGACGACAACCGGGGTACCGCGAATCACCGTCAAATAGAGCTGGGTGAAGCGGGTGATGAAGAAATACCGTTTGCCGTTATGCTCCAGCACCTTGACCAGGGCCAGAACCAGGCCGATCACAATGCCCAGCAGTGTGGAAAGCACCGTGATCAGGATGGTCATGCCGAAGCCGCTGATCAGCCATTTATACCGGCTGTCCTCAATGAAATCGTTCTGGAAATTCAAGCGCAGGGTGCTCAGGACCGGAATCGAGAGACCCAGCTTATCCTGGAAGGCGACCAGCAGCACCAGGCAGCCGAGAACGGCAACCACGGCGGCCGGAAAAGCCAGGCGGGCCAGGTTCGGATGCTTGTGCTGCATGGTCGTCCCTCCTTTTCGATCAATTATTTCTGGGAAGTCTTGCGGATGACAACGACCTGCACGGCATTGGTATAGATGTCGGAAAAGTCGACGTTAACCTTACGTTCGTCGGTAGCGGTCATGCCGGCGGCGATGGCGTTGATCTTGCCGCTGGTCAGGGCGGTAATCAGACCGTCAAAGGCCATGTTCTCGATAACCAGCTCTTTGTTGAGCTCCTTGGCAACCTTGGCCATGATGTCCATGTCCACGCCGATCACCGTGTCGCCGCTCAGGTATTCATACGGCGGGAAACCGGCATTGGTGCCAACGATCAGCTTGCCGCCGGTGGCGCCCTTGTTCAGGTCGGCCGCAGGGCCTTTCTGGTCTTCATGCAGCTTCATCGATTTAGCCAGGGAGCCGTCCGCCTTCATGGCAGCAATAACCTTGTTGACCGCTGCCAGCGTTGTCGCGTCGCCCTTTTTCACGGCGACGGCGTACTGTTCGGGATCGAAGCCGACATCCAGGGCAACCAGGTCGGAATTGGTCTTCAAATAGGTATTGGCCGTGTCATTGTCCATGATGACACAGTCCACCTTTTTCTGCTTCAGCGATGAAATGATGTCCACATACGAAGTTGTCCGTTCCACGCGCTTGGCACCGATGGCATCGTCGGAAGCCAGGATGTCGCCGGTCGTGCCCATTTCCACACCGATGACCTTGCCTTTGAGATCCGCCTGGGTGGCGATTTTGACTTCCGTACCCGAGCAGCCGGCCAGGGCCAGCAAAAGGGACGCCAGAAGCAGGAAGGCCAGGACTTTGCTCATTTTCTTCATTCTTCTCACACTCCATCTAAATTGATCAGCAAGCAATTGCCGTCCGTCTGGTTCAAGGGCAGGGTGCCGAGGCCAGACGTGAATATTTATACAACAAAAACGACAGATATTCAATAACGCGGCGATTATTCCTGGCAGGGCATTTCCCGTTGCCTGAGTTTATTCTGGTATAATAACAAATAGACGAAATGGCAGCCGGTCGGCTTCTAGTTTTGACTGTTGAAAGGGCGGTGGCAAGCTTGATCATGAAACGGTTACGTTCTGTTTGCTGGATGCATCGCCTGTATATTGTTTTGCTCGTGCTGGCCGCGCTGATGGCCAGCGTTATTGCTGCGGCCTGCAGCGGCGGGAACGGACCGGTCAGCACCGGCGATTCCCCATCAGCCAGCCTGCCGAATCAAACGGCACCGGCGAACTATGCCGAATTACGAGGAGGCAACCTGCACTATCGCAATTTCGTTTTGTTCGTCGGGCAGTCGATTTTCTTCAATTCATCCGCCGGCCAATTCTGCCGTGCCGATCCGGATGGCCGCAATGCCCGGGTATTGTCCGAGCAGGCCTGTGCCAATCTGGCCTTCAATGGCAGCAGTATTTTTTATACGGATAACCGGCAAAACGACAGTCTTGGCAAAATCAGCCCCGATGGCACCAACCAGGTCCGGATCGGCAGCACACCGTTGAATTGCCTGATTAGTTTTGACGATCGCCTCTATGCGATCGAAGTGTCTTCCGGCAAGGCGATCAGCCTGAAAACAGACGGCACGGGCCGTAAACTGCTGGCCGACATCCGGGCGGACGCGCTTTGGGAATCGGACGGATTGATTTATATCAGCGGCACCGATGACCCGGCCGGATTGATCCGGTATGATCCCCAGTCCGGTCAGTCCGAATTTGTCTTGACCAAAAAAATCAGCAGTCCGAACCTGCAGGCCGGCTGGTTGTTTTATGCCGATCCAGCGGATAATTACCGTTTGCGGGCTTGGTCGCTCCATGAAAAAACCGACTGGCCGATCAGTCGGTTCAGTGTCGAAAAGCCCTTTATTGTCAGCCAGGGATATCTCTATTTTATCAATGCCGCCAGGCAGGACAGTCTCTGCCGTTTGCCGGTCAACGGCCGGCAGCAGCTGAATCAACCCCAGCCGGAACTGGTTGCCGATGACGCCGTCGATGCCTTCGCCATTTACGGCAAACAGGTTTATTACCGGCGGGCGGGCAGCCAGCGGATTTACCGGCTGCCGGTGACCGGCGGCAAGGCCCTGCGCATCACCTGAAGTCGGCTTCGATCAAACCCGGGCTTGATACCACCCAGCTTAATCGTCTGCCAGATCC
>JAEXPB010000540.1 GCA_023438965.1 Bacillota bacterium
TGAACAGTTGGACGGCACCGCTTCGCCGCTGCGGCAGATCCTGCATGCGGGCAAGATCACGCGCGCCCATGGCTTGCGCGGCGAGATCCGGATCCAGCCCCTAACCAGCGATCCGAAGCGATTCTTCGGCCTGTCCGGTTGTTTGCTGGTGTCCCCGGACGAGAAGACCGTCCGCACGGCCCGAATCGAACACGTGCGGCCCGCTGAGGACCAGCTGATCATCAAGCTGCAGCAGGTCGATGACCGGAACCAGGCCGAATTGCTTCGGGGCTGGTTCCTTTCCGTTCCGCGCGAACAGGCAATTGCTCTGCAGGCTGACCAGTGGTTTATCTGCGATCTGGTCGGCTGTGCAGTGATTGACCGGACAGTCGGCGAACTGGGCATCTTGACCGATGTCCTTCAGACCGGCGCCCAGGACGTCTACATTGTCCATCAACCGGGTCAGGCCGATATCCTGATCCCGGCGCTCAAGTCGGTGCTCCTGGCGGTGGATATCGCGGCCAGACGAATCGAGGTAACCCTGCCGGACGGTCTGTACGAGGTTTATCGCGGGAGGTAATCCGGGCATGCTGATTTCAGTCCTGACGCTCTTTCCGGAATTGATCCGGCAGGTCACCGGCAGCAGCATCACGGGGCGGGCTATGCAATCTGGCCTTTATGAGCTGGAAACAGTTCAGATCCGCGATTATGCCGTCAACCATTATGGCAAGGTCGATGATTATTGCTTCGGCGGCGGCACAGGCATGCTCATGATGGCCGAACCGGTCTGGCAGGCCTGGCAGAAGGCTTGCCGCCCGGAGTTGACCCGGCGGCGGACGATTTATCTGTCACCGAAAGGCCAGGTCTTCAACCAGGCCAAAGCGGCCGAACTGGCCGGCCTGGATCAGCTGATCTTGCTTTGCGGCCATTATGAGGGGATTGACCAGCGGGTTCTGGACGAGGTCGTCGATGAAGAGCTGTCGATTGGCGACTATGTCCTGACCGGCGGCGAATTGGCTGCTTGTGTCGTGATTGACGCTCTGTTGCGTCTGATCCCCGGCGTTCTGCCCAATGAAGAGGCCTTTAGCCGCGAATCCCATATGGACGGTTTGCTGGAGTACCCGCAATACACCCGGCCGGCGGAATGGCACGGACAACGCGTTCCTGATGTTCTGCTGTCCGGACATCAAGCCAATATCGATCGCTGGCAGCGCCTGCAATCCCTGCGCGAAACCCTGCAGCGCCGGCCGGACCTGTTCGACCGGCAGAAACTGTCGGCGGAAGAATGGCTGAATTTACTGGAAGTCCTTGCCAATTCCGGCAAGCTCTGATATACTTCTATCGGTTATCAAGGGTGGTCCGCTGCCAGTTGCGTGCATGAACATCCGGCTAAGAAGGGAGGAACGCAATATGGACTTAGTAAAAGCTATAGAAAATGAACAAATGAAGAATGCCTATCCTGAAGTCGAAATCGGCGATTTCGTAAAAGTTCACCTGAAAATCAAGGAAGGCAATCGCGAACGCGTCCAGGTGTTTGAAGGCACGGTCATTGCCCGCAAGGGTGGCGGCCTTTCCGAAACCATCAATGTCCGCCGCCTGTCATACGGCGTCGGTGTGGAGCGCATTCTGCCAGTCCATTCACCGAAAATCGACAAGATCGAAATCGTCAGAAAAGGTGATGTCAGACGAGCCAAACTCTATTACCTGCGTGATCGGGTCGGTAAATCCGCCAAGATCAAGGAAAAGCTCGCTGCCAAAAAGTAATTGGACAATTGAAAGGGACCTTGCCCAAAGGTCCCTTTTCTTTTTGACCGGACCGATGCAGCCGGAAAGGGGATGATATCTCTGGAAGTCAACTGGTTCCCGGGTCATATGGCCAAAACCCTGCGTGAATTGAAAGATTATCTCAAGCAAGTCGACATCGCTGTCGAAACCTGTGATGCCCGGATCCCCGAAAGCAGCCGCAATCCGGAGTTGAAGCGGTTAATCGGCCAGAAACCGCACATTTTGGTGCTGAACAAGGCGGATCTGGCGGATCCGGCCATCACTGAACTCTGGCTGGCCTGGTATCGTCAGCGCGGCTTGACCGTCCTGGCCCGCGACAGCACCCGCAAAAGCAGCCTGAACGGTCTGGCTGCCGCCGCCCGTTCGCTCAATAAGGTCAAGACTGATCGCGCGCTGGCCAAAGGCCGGCTGTTCCGGCCGGTCCGGCTGCTGATCGCCGGTATTCCCAATACCGGAAAATCGACTTTGATCAATTCCCTGGCGGGTCGTAAATTGGCCCAGACAGCTGACAAGCCGGGAGTTACCCGCAGCCTGAGCTGGATCAGGACCGGCAGCGACCTCGAGCTGCTGGACTCGCCGGGAGTCCTTTGGCCCAAAATCGGCAGCCGGCGCAGCCAGCTGTATCTGGCCGCCACCGGCGCCATCCGCGATGAGGTGCTGCCGCTGGAGGAAATCGCCGCGGAGTCCCTGGCACTTCTGGCCCGGCTTTACCCGGCCCTCGTCCGTGACCGGTATCACCTGGAGGATATGGCATTGGCACCGGACGAACTGCTGGCCCAGGCCACCCGGCGTCGGGGCTGCCTGCTGCCCGGCGACCAGCTGGATATCCGGCGGTTTGCCATTTTGTTCCTGGACGAGTTGCGGGCCGGGCGAATCGGCCGGATCAGCTTGGAAAAGCCGGAATAATCTGCGGCGGCATGACTTCCATTATCCGGTGCCGATAGTGTAAACTATAAGCAAACGACATCCGGCAGGGGGAACAGCATGAAGGAGGACCGCGTCCGCAAGGAACAACAAAAATACGATGAAATGCTTTCGTATGAACGTCTGGCCTGGCAACAGGGCTACGTTCGGCTGGCAGGCATCGATGAAGCCGGCCGTGGTCCGCTGGCCGGACCCGTGATTGCCGCAGCCTGTGTGCTCGATCCGGAAAAGCCGCCGATACTTGGCTTGAACGATTCCAAGAAATTGACGCCGGCCAGCCGCGACCGGCTCTATCAGCAGATCGTCAGCCAGGCGCTGGACTGGCACGTCGGTCTGGCCGAAGCGGCAGTCATTGACGAGATCAATATCCTGCAGGCCACGTGCCGGGCGATGCGCGAAGCGATCCAAGGCCTGAAGTCACCGCCGCATCTCCTGCTGATCGACGCGGTCCGGCTGACCGGGGTTGCGGCGCCGGTCTGGCCGATCATCCGCGGCGATGCGCTGTCCGTA
>JAEXPB010000550.1 GCA_023438965.1 Bacillota bacterium
CGCTCTGGCCGCTATCGCCTGCGCCCATCTGAACGGCGGCACGCCGGAGGCCGCCATGAAGGTCTTGCCGGGCTTTCAGGGCGCTGAAGGCCGTTTCACCCTTACCGGCGAGTACCGCGGTGCGAAAGTAATCGCCGATTATGCACATCATCCGTCAGCCGCCCGAGCCACTTTGGCCGCGGCTGCCCATGTGCCGCATCATCATGTCTGGGTTGTCTTCCAGCCGCTGACTTACAGCCGGACGAAAGTGCTCCTGGACGATTTCGCCCGGGCCTTGAAAGATTGCGAGCAGGTCATTCTGGCTGAGATTTTCAGCGACCGCGAAGTAAATCGAGGCGATATCAGCTCCCGCTTGCTGGCCGAACGCATCAATGAAATGGGCGGGCACGCCGTATTCGCCGAATCGTTCGCCGCGATCCGCAGCCGACTGGACCAGCTCGTTCAGCCTGGCGACCTGATCTTGGTCCTCGGACCGGAAGACATCCGCGGTTTTGCCGACCAGTTGACCGGGCGGTCCAATCATCTGGCCTGAGCGTTAATTGCTCTGATCCCGGAAAACCTCGGCCATCGCCAGGATATTCTCCGGCGGCACATCACCGGGAACAGCATGGGTTGGCGCGGCAATATAGCCGCCGCCCCGGCCCATCAGTGCCATAGTCTGCCGGGTGACGCGCCGGACTTCATCCGGCGTGGCGAATGGCAGCAGTCGCTGGGTGCTGATCCCGCCCCAGAAGGTCAGGTCGCGGCCATATTCGCGTTTAAGCCAGGGTAAGTCGTATATTTCTGGTTGCACGGTTTGATAAATATTCAATCCGATGTCAATCAAATCCGGCAATACTTCCCGTATATCGCCACAAGAATGCTGCGAAACGAATTTGCCGGCTGCCCGGACCCGGCCATAAAGCCTGGCGAGCCGGGGTTTGATGAAGCGGCGCCAATAGCTGGGACCCATGATCATGCCCTGCTGCTGTCCCCAGTCATCGCCGAAATGAAAGCCATCAATGGGATATTCAAGGGCTATTTCGACTATTTTAAGATTATAATCGGTAATATCATCGAGCAGGCGGTCGGCAAATTCCGGTTCAGTTGCCATATCAACCAGGAAATTCTCCATGCCCCGGAGCGACCAGGCCCGTTCGAACAGCGAAAACCCGATCGAACCAATTTTACAGACTGACGAGTCGGCAGCCGCCAGACTGGCATATTCGATTCGCAGCCGCCGTTCATCGATAGCGGGAAAAACATAGTCGGCAAGATCGGCTTCAGGAATAACCTGGCCGCAGATGACGCCTATGTCCTTATCGGCGCCGTTCCGATTCCAGAGTACGCCGAAATCATCGCGCCAGAAACCTGACCCGGCCTTTTCTTCTGTCAGGTAACCATCATAATATACAACGTTGATATGTTTTTCGAAATGCCGTTCAAAGTTGTCGTCGTTCAGCCATGCTGCAACGCGAGCCCGTGCCTGGCTGGTTAGGCCGATTGTATAGGGGATATAGTCGGTTTCCTGATGTTTGATGGCTGCCAGAACTCTTTCACGCGGATTCATATTGTGGTCCCCCATATTCTATACGATTTGCCTGGAATAACCACATTCTAGCATGTTGATTCTGGATGCGCTCTGAACAAATTATAGATCCTCAGGACAATCTTTAGGTTCGATGACATCATTCAAGCATGCCCGGCGTGCCGACGAAAATTCTGGGGGCTGGTACCGCAATGTTTTCGAAAAAACCGGCTGAAATAATTCTGGTCGCGAAATCCGCATTGCAGGGCAATCTGCTTGATCGGCAGATTCCCGGCATCGAGCAGCTGGATCGCCTGGCTGATCCGGAGACGATTTAACTCATCCGATATCGTCATGCCAGTCTGGCGATGGAAAAGATGGCTCAGGTAAGTTGGATTCAAACCGGAAGCATCTGCGATATCACGCAGTGTAATCTGCCGATGATAATGGCTTTGCAGAAATTGCCGAGTTTTGGTGATAACATCTGTTTCGCAAATCAGGATGACTTCGGAACCCATGATCGCTTGCGTCATCAACTGCAGCATGTTTGCTGCAGCCTTCAGCTTCTCCTCGCTGACTGCCGGCAATCCGAAAAAGGCTTGCCGGATCGACTCAATCTGTTCAAGGTCCAGGGATTGACTGGCCAACAGTGCATGGATACGCGCCCAGGACTTTTCCGGACTTTCTGCATCTTCAGCTTTACGAACCTGGCCAAACATCAGGTAGCCGGTTAGAAGGCCCTTGGTATAAGTTGGTGTCACCGCTTCCCAAAGGCCCATCGGGCAGCGGTAGAGAACGAGAGCCCGGGTTGCCCGGGCTTGGTAAAAGGCCGAAAAGTCGCTTTGGACACAATGACTGGCCAACGCAGGAAAGGCCTTGATCTGCGAACAGAAGTGGCAAATTGGTTTATGCCAGCCGTTGACCAGTTCATGATTTTCACAGAAAAAGGCCGCTCGAATATCGGTCAAGATTACAAAGCTATCCAGAAGCTCCTGCATACGGGCCTGATTCAACCTGATTTTCCTGCTTTTGTCCGTCATGCAATCTTCTCCGCCAGACAGCCCCATCCTGACTATTCGGTGATTATCGCCTATCACTTGATA
>JAEXPB010000033.1 GCA_023438965.1 Bacillota bacterium
GATCGACCTCGTATTGCACATTGACCTCGCCGTTGTAGCGCGCACTGAGAATTTCGATCAGCGAACTGCAGGTGTTCATCTCGCTGCGGACCGTGACGACCGTATCACCCTTGATGCGGCTGCGGAACAGGTTGGCCAGCATCTTGATCAGCAGGGAAGTGTCGGCGTCGCCGTTCATCAGGGCTTTCATGCGGATTGTCTCCAGCATGTTGTAAAGAAAATGCGGATCAATCTGCGCCTGCAGGGCGTAAAGTTCGGCCTCCCGCTGCTTGACTTCGGCGTTCTGGCGCCGGATCTCGCTGACATAGACGGCATGGATGTGCTCGTCGATCCGCTGGATCATCGTGTTCAAGCTGCCGGCGATGCGGTCCAGCTCGTCCTGGTTGGGGGTGGTGCGAACCCGGACAGCCAATTGGCCGGTCTCGGCGATCGACATGACCGCAGTGATCTCGCGGACGCGAATCAAGGCGCGCCGGGTCATGAATCCGGTCAGAACGGCGACCACCGCGACGCACAGGCCGGCCATCAGCAGGATGGACAAGTTGCTGGCGGTCGAATTCCGGTTGATCTCACTGGCGTCCAGGACGCCGACAACGTAGAAATCATAGCTCGGATCGCGAACGACATTATAGAGCATGCCCTGATTGCGGAAAGTACCCTGGGTCTGTCCGGCGAAGACCGGGAAAGCGGCAAATTCCTGACCGGTCAGCCGGTCGCTGGAATCGTAGACGACCGTCCCGTTGCCGGACAGGACATAGGCGGTGCCGATCAACGGGTAGGAAAAGCTTTCCAGGACCGTGTTCATGCCCCGTGCGGCATAGCCGTTGATGATATAGCCGATGGTTTCGGCCGGATGATCGGAATCATAGATGGTGTCATAAAGGATGTAATAATTGCGGTTGAGGCCAGTCTGCGTTTTCAAGGTCATGACATTGATCGCATTATCCTTGGATAGCCGGTCCTCCTTGATCAAAGCCTTGATGTCGTTGGCCTGCTCCAGCATCCCGGTATTGGTGATCGGCCAGATGATATTCATGTTGCCGCTGTTGCTGCCTGTGCCGCTGATCATGAACAGCGACATTTCGACCTGGAGCGAACTCTGAACCAGATTAAGGAACGTATAAATATAGTCGGCCTGGTTGACATAAGCCGTGTATTCATTAAAACTGGTGAAAGGCACGTCATCCTTCAGGATCAGCTTGATGGCATCATAGATGCTCATGCTGTTGCCGGTCTGGACCGTGTAGATTTTGTTCTTGATGAAGGCGAGGGTGTTCAGCTGCTGGTTGTAGACTGTCTGCAGGGAAGTCAGCTGCTGGCGGTTGTAGTTGAGCGTCTGGTCCAGCCGGAGCCGGGAAATATTGCCGGCCATCAGGATGCCCAGCAACGATATGGCGACGACAATCACTATTGTATAGAGCAGGTACATGCGCTTGAAGAAACTCCTGCCCAATATCCGCCGGTAGATTTTCCTGAGCAAAACCGATCCCTCCAAGGTACCAGACTGAACCAGTCTCATTCTATGTTGATTTCGCACTTAACACAATAAATTTTCCGATCTCCTGCGGAAATTGTATTGAATCCATAAATTTTGTATTTGAAATGGCGAATCCCGTTTTCTATACTGGGGGCATCAACCGGTTGACAAGCCTATGCCATGGCGCGATCCATTATTGCCGATTTTCTAAAATCCAAGAGGAGGCATCACATGAAAAGAACGATGACTTATTGCCTGCTGGCTATCCTGCTGGTGGCCCTGCTTTTGTCCGCTTGCGGCGGCACCGGCATAACCCAGGCCAGTACGAAAGCGACTACCCAGCCGACCACCGCCACCGCTGCCGCCACCACCGGCAACTCGATCCAACCCGTCAGCTACCCGCTCAAGAACGCCCCCAAGATCACCTGGTGGGTCAGCCTGAACATCAACGTCTCCGCCGGCGCCAAGAGTCTGAACGAAACGCCCTTTGCCAAGGCCCTCATGGAGCAGACCGGCGTACAGATCGAATTTATTCATCCGGCTCAGGGTCAGGAGACCGAACAGTTCAACCTGCTGCTGTCGAGCGGCAAGATGACCAACATTGTCGAGCATAACTGGCTGACCGCCTACCTGGGCGGACCAGATGCCGCGATCAAGAACAATCTGATGTATCCGCTGAATAAGGTGATGGACACCTGGGCCGCCGATTACAGCCTGCTGCTCAAGAGCGATCCGCAGCTGGACAAGATGGCCAAGACGGATGAAGGCAACTATTACGGCTTTCCGTTCATCATGCTGGATGAGCCGCTGCTGACAACATCCGGACCGATCATCCGCAAGGACTGGCTGGACGATCTCGGCCTGGCCGTGCCGGAAACCGTCGACGAGTGGGAGAATGTCCTGACCCAGTTCAAGGAGAAGAAGGGCGCCACCGCACCGCTGGTCGGCGACCTAGCCGGGATTGATTTCTTCTGGAATAACGCGTTTATCGGCGCCTATGGCTTGCAGAAGGATTTCTATGTCCTGAACGGCAAGATTGTTTACGGCCCGCAGCAGTCGGCCTACCGCGACTGGCTGGTCAAAATGCGCAGCTGGTACCAGAAGGGCCTGATCAACAAGAATTTCGTCACCGATGCCCGCAAGGAAAAGGAAGCCAACATCGTCAGCGGCAAGGCTGGCGCCACCTTCGGTTATGCCCAGTCCACGCTGGGCGCCATCACCAATGCCATCAAGGACGTTGATCCCAAAGCCGTTTTCGTCGGCACCAAGTATCCGGTGCTGAAAAAGGGTGACCGGCCGCTCATGGGCCAGAAAAATTTCGCGATCAGCCTGGGCAACGTCGTCGGCGTCGTCAATCCCAAGAGCGCCAATATCGAGACCGCGGTCAAGCTGCTGAACTTCGCCTACTCCAAAGCCGGCTACATGCTGTACAACTTCGGCGTCGAAGGCAAATCCTTCAACCTGGTCAATAATTTCCCGCAGATGACGGATGCGATCCTCAAGCCGGCTTCCGGTACGGTTGGCCAGGCCTGGGGCCAGTATGCCCGTTCGGTTTATAACGGACCATTCGTCCAGAGCGGCGATTTCCTCAAGCAGTACATGACCCTGCCGGCCATGCAGACCGCCATCGCCACCTGGCGCGACACGGATGCCGAGAAATACAACATCCCGCCGATTACCATCAGCATCGCCGAAAGCAAGACCTACAACCAGATCCGCAG
>JAEXPB010000001.1 GCA_023438965.1 Bacillota bacterium
GCCCTTATCACTTCCCGGAGAAGCTGATCCCGCTGATGATCAGCAAGGCCCAGGCCGATCAGCCGCTGCCGGTCTACGGCAATGGTGAAAATGTCCGGGACTGGCTGTATGTCGAGGATCACTGCTCGGCCATCGACTTGATCATCCGCCAAGGCCGCGTCGGTGAAATATACAATATCGGCGGACACAATGAGCGGACCAACCTGGAAGTGGTGAAGACGATCCTGCGTGAACTCAACAAGCCGGAATCCCTGATCACTTTTGTCAGGGATCGTCCCGGCCATGACCGCCGCTACGCGATCGATCCGGCTAAAATCGGCGCCGAGCTGGGCTGGCAACCGGCCACCGGCTTCGATGACGGCATCAAGCGCACCATCAGCTGGTACCTGGCCAACCCGTCCTGGTGGGAACATATTGTCAGCGGCGATTACCAGGAATACTATGCCAGAATGTATGGCAATCGATAAGGAGGCGGCGGGCATGCGTGTCCTGGTTACAGGTTATAAAGGCCAGCTGGGCTATGATGTGGTCAAGCGGCTGGAAAAAATGGCCATACCCTGCCAAGGGGTGGATATTGACGACTTCGACTTGACGGATGCGGCGGCAGTTGCCGCCTATGTGCGGGCTTATGCCCCGGACACCGTCATCCATTGCGCGGCTTATACGGCTGTCGACCGGGCCGAGGAAGACAAGGCCACCAGCTATGCCGTCAATGTCGGCGGCACCGAGAATATCGCCCGGGCTTGCCGCGAGATCGACGCCCGCATGGTCTATATCAGCACGGATTATGTTTTCGCCGGCGACGGTGACCAGCCCTATGAAACCGACTCCCCCAAGGCCCCCCAAAGCCAATACGGTTTGACCAAGTCCCTGGGCGAGGACAAGGTCCGCGCCTTGCTGCAAAAGTATTTTATTGTTCGCATAGCCTGGGTTTTCGGCATCAACGGGAATAATTTCATCAAGACGATGCTCCGGCTGGGGAAAGAAAAAGATGAAATCAACGTGGTTTGCGACCAATTCGGCTCGCCGACCTATACGGCCGACCTGGCCGTCCTGCTGGCGGCGATGATCCAGACCGATCGGTACGGGATCTATCATGCCACGAACGAGGGTTTCTGCAGCTGGTATGAATTCGCCGGCGCGATCATGAAGACTTTCCGGCTGAAGGCCAAAGTCGTGCCCATCACCAGCGACCAGTACCCCTCCAAGGTGGCTCGCCCCAAGAATTCCCGGCTGGCCAAGACCAGCCTGGACCGGGCGGGTTTCCAACGCCTGCCGGACTGGCAGGACGCGCTGGAGCGGTTTAAGCTGGAATTGAATCCATAACGTGCAGATGAGTGATCAGATAGGGAGGACGATACAGGATGAATGAAGAACGGGTAACCAATATCAGGGAACTGGCGTACGCGATGCTGAAAGGCTGGCGCCTGTTCCTGATCCTGCCGCTGCTGGCAGGCATCATACTAGGGGCATTGACATTTTGGAACAACAGCCGGCTGAGCTTTGAGGACACGCAGATCACCGCCAGGCAGGATGTCCTGAAAAAGACCAACCTGGAAATCGATCCGCTGCTCAAGAGCATCGAGAAAAAGAAAGTCGACCAGCTGGATAAAGAAGAATACCTGAACCAGAGCGTCCTGATGCAGGCCAACCCGGAAGCGGTCGGCGTGGCCCGGATCGAGATCGCCATCAAGCTGATCAACAGCAGTCCGCTGGATGCCGGCAGTGAAAAAAGCATCATCCGCCGCTTGATCGCCAACTACCTGATGGCCAACAAGAGCGACGCCTTGTTCAATTATATGAATCTGTACAAATCAGTCGCGAACATGTCCCTGCAAAAGAAGTACCTTCTGGAGCTGGTCGACATCAGTTCGACCTCCCTGGACACCATCGTGATCGAAGCGCGCAATCTGGACCCGGCATCGGCGGCCAGCCTGGCCGATGTGGCGCTCAATTACCTGCGGAGCTTCTCCTTGAACTCGCTGCAGATCTATCAGCCGCATAACCTGGAGGTGGTCAGCTCCGTCAGCTCCACCGCCGCTTATCCGTATCTGCCGCAGCAGCGTCAGGACCAGCTTGCCTTGCTTGCGGCGATCAAGACCAGCATCAAGGCCGACCAGGACAAGCTCAAAGCGATCATCGTGGCCGACCTGGAAGAGAACTCCCGCCGCAGTGTCCCGGCCAGCGTCGTGATCGGGCTGATCATCGGCATCCTGCTGAGCGCCATTTTCGAAATTGCCAAATACATCTTCAATTCCAAACTGAAGACCTGCGATGAAGTCCAGCTCAAGACCGGCATATTTGTCATCGGCAAGATCAGCCTGGAAAAATAAACCCAGCGCCTAAGGTGAGAACAGGAGATAGTTATGTCATTGGGATCAAAAATCGATACAGCCATTGACCGCATGTTCGGCATAGCCAGTGCTGCCCAGAACTGGAACGACAGCTTGAATTACACGTTCGCCAGCCTGGTCAATGTGGTTAACGCCTCCCGGCAGAAGAACCCGGCCAACCCCTACCGAAAATCTTTTGCGGCGGTACGATCGACGCGGCCGAACTGCAGAAGATTGTCGAAAACCTGTCGGAACGGCTGAAAAAGGCGGACCTGCCGGCTGACATTGAACTGCTCGCCGGCCAGAACCTGTTGACCTCGTCGGCGGCCATGCTGACGCTGAGCCAATGCGACGCGGCGGTTCTGTTTGAAAAGACCAACACGGCGCGGTATGACCAATTGGAAGACGAAAGAAGCAAAATGACGCATATGGGCAAGGAAATCCTCGGCCTTGTCCTGGTTGAATGATAGCGGCCGATCCGGGTAAATGACATGAGCATTTTCGCCAAAACGGTCAACCGCATGATCATCGCCCTCAAGCGGGCGGAAATACCGGTCTGGTTTATCGGCCTGGTATTTACTTCGCTTTGCCTGGTGTACCGCATGCAATCCGACAGCAAGGATTCGCTGGTGCTGGTCTTTCACATCAATTTCAACGAAACCCTTTCCGTCGTCGGTTTGTGCCTCCTTTTTACCGCCCTGGTGCTGCTGAAGCCCAAATTCCGCATGGATATGGTGCTGCTGGCCCTGGCTCTGGGAATGGTCATGGCCGTCGTCCCCTACGGTTACGCGGCAAACACCAACAACTACTGGGGGAATTTCCTCCCGCTGGCGATTTCCGTGGTTTCCTACCTGATCTGTCTGCAAAACAAGAAAGACCCCGCCCAGGCTTTGTACGGCATCTTTGCCGTGGTTTGCATCACCTTGACCATCCAGGTGATCATCACGGAATACCTGCATTTCCATGGCCTTTCCCTGAGCAATTACAACAACGTCCTGGTCAAGTACTACATGCATGTGCCCATCGGCGCTTCCAACACCATCACGTCCTATCTGCTGCCGATGCTGGTTTTCATCAACGCCTACAAGCAGGACCGGACATCCTTCGCCGTCACGGCCATATCGGTCTTCGGCTTGCTGCTTTGCCGGGCCAAGAACGCCCTGTCCATCGCCTTCCTGATCATCATGATGCTGGCGGTGGGCTACATCTACCTGTACAT
>JAEXPB010000012.1 GCA_023438965.1 Bacillota bacterium
AGTCGTATTTCAGCGGCAGGACATTGCCCGCGGTCAGAACCGGTTTGGTGCGGCCGGTCAGCAGATTGCCGTCCAGCTGCGTGGTCGCCAGCGTCTCCGTCTGCTCAAAGGCCACCTGGTATTCTTCGATGCCCTCCGGGCAGGCATAGCCTTCATGGGCGCCGACGGAAGCGTACATGACCCGGCCGGACTGGTTGCGGATCACGTAGTCGACGATCAGGCTGCTGCCTTCCAGCTGGTAACCCAGCTGCAGCGTAAAGTCATAGGGATAGCTGGCGCGCAGTTCGGGATTGCTGGTCAGGGTCAGGATAACCTGCGTCTCGCTGACCAATTCCGGCGTAAATTCCTGGAAACGCGCAAAGCCGTGCTTCATCAGGGTGTACGACCGGCCGTCCAGCGTGTACTGGTCGTCCTTGACGCCGCCGACGATCGGGAACAGGACCGGCGCGCGGGATTTCCAGAAGCGTTCATCGCCCTGCCATAAATATTCGATGCCGGTAGGATCTTTAATGCTGGCGAGCTCGGCGCCGAGTGTGTCGATTGCCACGGTCAGGAATTGATTTTTGATGCTGACTAATGCCATATAAGTCTTTCCTCCAATTCATCGGGCACTGTTTCGCTCCTGATTATAGCGATTCGCCGCCCCGATTACCACCCGCAGGGAGAAAAACGGGCAAACAGAGGCCAAAACAGGCATACTCCGGGTAAAATCCGGGCCGGTTGCTTGACAGGCCTGGCGGTCCTCACTATACTAGGCCAAACACTGGGTTCAGACCGCTCGGATGGCAGCCGCAGCGCTGCCCTTGCCGGAGCGGTCTTGCGCATCGCCGGGAGGTAGACAGCATGAATGCCATCGAAGCCAGCAACCTCAGCAAATCGTATCGCACCCGGGTCAAACCGGCGGGCCTGGCTGCCAGCCTGCAAGCCCTGATCCGACCGGTCTGGCGGGACATTCCAGCCGTCCGCGACATCAGCTTCACCGTGCCGCAAGGTGAGATCCTGGCTTTCATTGGTCCGAATGGCGCCGGCAAATCAACGACCATCAAAATGATGACCGGCATTCTCCGGCCTTCGGCCGGCACGATCAGCGTCCTGGGCCTGAATCCGCAAACCGAACGCAGCCGGCTGGCCTATCACGTCGGATCGGTTTTCGGCCAGAAATCCCAGCTGTGGTTCCATCTGCCGCCGACCGACAGTTTCGCCTTGCTGGGCCGGATCTACGACGTCGAACCGCAGGCGCTCCGGCAGCGGATCCGCGACTTGACCGATCGCTTCGAATTGGGGGATCTGCTTGACGTGCCGGTGCGCAAGCTGTCGCTGGGCCAGCGGATCCGCTGTGAAGTGGCGGCTTCCCTGCTGCATGAGCCGGAGATTCTTTTTCTGGACGAACCGACCATCGGCCTGGATGTCGTGGTCAAGCAGAATATCCGGGAGCTGATCCTGCAGCTTAATCGCGAGAAGGGCACCACCGTCTTCCTCACCAGCCATGATGCCGGTGACGTTGAATTGCTCTGCCGCCGGGCCATCGTCATCGACCACGGGCAGTTGGTTCTCGATCAGCCTGTCAAAAAGCTGAAATACGATTATCTGAACCGCAAGGTCGTCGCCGTACGCTTTACCGAACCGCACCGCCTGGAGCCCATGCCGGGCGTCACACTGGAGAAGACCGGCGGCCTCGGATCCAGTCTGACCGTTGACACCCGGATCCGGCCGATCGGCGAAGTACTGGCCTGGCTGGTCCAAACCGGCGCCGTGGCTGATATCACGGTCGAAGATCCGCCGATGGAACAAATCATCGCCGCTATTTTCGCCAGCCAGGGAGGCGATCCGACATGAGCCGGCCAATCCAGACGCCCGGCCCGGCTTTGGGCCGGCATCAGGGCTGGTCCCCGGGCAAGTATGTGGCGATCGCCCGGATCAATCTGCGTACGACGCTCGCCTATCGCGGCAACCTGGCCGGCGGGTTGATTTTCTACGCGCTCTTCATCTTTGTGTTTTTCAGCCTCTGGCAAGCCATCTATCAAGGCGGCGAAGTGGCCGGCTACAGCCTGCCGCAAGTTGTGTGGTACCTTTGCCTGACCGAGCTGCTGGTCTTCGGCGGCCGGACGCCGGTCTTCAGCCAGATGAACGAGGACATTAAAAGCGGCTCAATCGCTTACCAACTGTTGCGCCCCAGCCACTATATCCTTTATCAGCTGTCCACCGCCGCCGGCGGTATGATGTTCAATTTCGTGGCTTATGGCGGGCTGGCGGTTGTCCTCGGCCTGGTCATGGTCGGGCCGCTGCCCGGTTATGACTGGCTCACCCTGCCCCTGGCCATGTTCTCGGCCTTATTGGGTATTCTGCTCAACTTTTTCCTGATGATGGCCCTGGGCCTGACCGCTTTCCGGCTCGAGGAAAACGGCGCGTTTTTCTTGATTTACCAGAAACTGGTGTTCATGCTGGGCATGTTCATCCCGCTCGAATTCCTGCCGACCTGGCTGCAGAATATCGCCCGCTGGCTGCCCTTCCCCTATGTGGCCTGGGCGCCGGCTCGCTTGCTGGTCGCTTTCTCCTGGCCGCTTTTCTGGCAGGTGCTGCCGGTGCAGCTGGCCTGGACGGCTTTGGCTGTCATACTGTCCTTATGGATCTATCGTTCCGGCATCCGCAAGATTCAGGCCAATGGCGGCTGACGACCGTTCGAATGGGCCGGCCAGGCGGTTCCGGCTGGCTGACGATTCCTAATGCGTGAAAGAGGTGAACAGGAGATGCGTGCAGACAATCAACTCCATAAAATCAAACGGCTCAATGCGGTTTTCCGCCTGATCGGCTTGTATTTCCGGATCAACCTGGCTTCGGCGCTGGAGTACCGGTCGGCTTTCCTGATGCAAGCCTTCGGTATGGCGCTTTCCAATGGCACTTTCGTCTTTTTTTGGTGGGTGGCCTTCAACCAGGTCGGCGGCAAGATCGGCGGCTATGATTTTCGGGATGTCCTGTTTATCTGGGCCGTCACCTCCTCAGCCTACGGGGCCGCCAATATCTTGTTTGCCAATATGAACAACATCACACGGCTGATTGTCACCGGTGAGCTGGATACATTC
>JAEXPB010000045.1 GCA_023438965.1 Bacillota bacterium
AAAGTCGCCGGACTTGCCGCCGGGTTTGCTGATCAGGCCAATCGGGCCGATGATCATGCCCTTGTCGACTGCCTTGCTCATATCATACAACGTCAGCGCGGCGACCGAAACCGCGGTCAGGGCTTCCATCTCGACGCCGGTGCGCCAGGTGGCCCGGACGGTGGCGACGATCCGGGCCTGGGTCGGCGACCGGAAATCGATCTGTACATCGATGCTGTCCAGCGGCAGGGGATGGCAGAGCGGAATCAGCTCGTACGTCCGCTTGGCCGCCATGATGCCGGCCAGGCGGGCGGTGCCCAGCACATCGCCCTTGGGCAGGTCGCCGGCCAGGATCTGCCGGGCGGTTTCCGGCTGCATGGTCACCAGCGCCTGGGCCTTGGCCGTGCGTCGGGTCAGGGGTTTGGCGCCGACATCAACCATCTGGGCTTCGCCGGCGGCGGTCAGGTGGGTGAGGCCGACGGTATCGGCCGGGCCCGCTTTCCCCGGTGTTGGTCCAGTTGAGGCAGTTTCTGTGTTCGAATGCCTGTTGGTCATGTTCTCCTCCTATCCGCCGGTGCGGTCCATGCCGCGCAGCGGTCGAAAGCCCGCGGCGAACTGGTGCCCTTCCGGCTTGTGCCAGATGGCGTCGGCGATCACCTGACGCAATTCGTCGTCGCTGCCATTCAGGGCGTCCAGCAGCGTAACTTCGCCATTGTCGCCCAGGCAGGGCTTGATCCGGCCGTCGGCGGTCAGCCGGATCCGGTTGCAGGTCGGGCAGAACCGGTGGGAAATGGGCCGGATAAAACCCACTGTGCCCAGGTGGCCGGGCAGACGGAAGTCCTCCGCGACTTGCCCGCTCTGACGGACCGGCAGTCGCTGCAAGGCCGGCCAGGCGGCCAGGATCTCGCTGCCGGTGACCATACGCGCCGGATCGCTGTCGAGTTCGTTCATCGGCATCAGCTCGATGAAGCGCAGTTCCAGCGGCCGGTCGCGGGTCAAGCCGATGAAGTCGGCGATCTCATCATCGTTGATGCCACGGATCAGGACGACATTGAGCTTGATCGGCGCCAGGCCGACGGCAGCACAGGCGTCGATGCCGGCCAGCACCTGGTCCAGGCTGCCGCCGCCGGTGATCCGGCTAAAGCGGTCGGGCCGCAGGGAGTCGAGCGAGATGTTGATGCGCTGCAGACCGGCTTCGCGCAGGCCGGCGGCCCGCGCCGCCAAACCCTGGGCGTTGGTGGTCATCGACAGATCCTCGATGGCGCCGGCGGCCAGCACGGCGCGGATGATCGCCGTCAGATCCCGGCGCAGCAGCGGTTCACCGCCGGTCAGGCGCACCTTGCGAATGCCCAGGCCGGCCATGCAGCCGACGATCCGGCCGATTTCCGACGCCGAAAGCAGCCGCCGCGGCTGGCTGTCCGGACAGCCGCCCGGGCGGCAGTACAGGCAGTTCAGGTTGCACTGCGTGGTGACGGACAGCCGCAGGTAAATGATCTCGCGTCCGAACTGGTCAATCATGACTGGACCTCCGGCACTTGACCCCAGATCACGGCACCCGGGTTGTCCAGCCCGTAGCCGCCGAGAGTCTGCACCCGGGCGGCGAAATCCGATGAACGCAGCAGATGCAGAAAGCGCTGCACCGGCTCGCTGGACCAGGCCAGGCGGTCGATCAGGAAATCATAGGATTCATCGGCCAGGGGTACGAAATCCAGCCCGAAAAGCTGGGCGGCGGCATAGATCCCCAGGCCGGCGTCGGCGCTGCCGGCCCGGATCAGGGTGGCGACCGCCGAATGGGTGTATTCCTCGCGGTCGTAGCCGCGCAGGGCGGCACTGTTCAGGCCGGCCCGGCGCAGCAGTTCGTCGCAGAGCAGACGGGTGCCGGAACCTTTCTGGCGATTGACATAAGCCAGGCCGGCGCGGGCCACATCCTGCAGGCTGGCGACCCGGGCTGGATTGCCCGGCGGCAGCATCAGGCCCTGGCTGCGCCGGACGCCGCGGACCAGGATCGCGCCGCCTTGGGGGAAGTAGCGTTCCAGATAAGGGACATTATACTGGCCGGTTGCCTCGTCCAGCAGATGAATGCCGGCCAGATGGGCGTCATGGCGCCGGATGGCCATCAGGCCGGCCATGCTGCCCTGGTGGGCGGAGCTGATGCTGCAGTCCGGGCCGTAAGCCCGGCGCATCAGGTCGGATAGCTCATCGATCAGCGGGTCATGGCTGCCGATCACGCTCAGGGCGTTCAGGATCTCCGGTTCCGGCCGCAGGAGGGCGACCGGGCTGACGGCGGCTGCCGGCAGGCCTTCGGATTCGCGGGGGATGACCAGCAGGCCGTCCGCTTTCAGGAAGGAATTGACCGCTCCGGCGCCGCGGTCCAAGGGGGTGGCGATCCAGTCGGCGCCGATCCGGGCCAGGCGGACCCGGATGAATTCCTGGTATTTCAGGGACGACACGATGGCGCGCGACAGGCGGGCCGTCAGTTGCGGCCGGCTGGGCAGGCAGAGGCCGCCGAGATCCCGCAGCAGCGGCCGGACGACCTGCTCGAGCACGATTAGGGCCGAGACCGGGTAGCCGGGAATGCCGATAACCGGCTTGGCGCCGCTACGTCCAAGAATGGTCGGCTTGCCCGGCCGGATGGCCAGGCCGTGGCAATAGACAGCGCCGGTCCGGGCGATGATCTCGGCGGTGCGGTCATCGCGCCCGGCCGACGATCCGGCGTTGACCAGGACGATGTCGCAACGGTCCAGCGCCTGGCGCACCGCGGCTTCGAGCGTGTCGGCGCGATCGGGCACGATCGGCAGGATCAGGGGGTCGGCGCCCCATTCCTGCAAGGTGCCGGCCAGGATTGTCGAGTTGAATTCAATGATCTCGCCGGCCGCCGGTTGCGCATCCGGCCCGACCAGCTCATCGCCGGTCGGGATGATGCCGGTCACCGGCCGGCGGCGAACGCTCACATCACGTACGCCGGCGGCCAGCAAAGCGCCCAGGGCGACCGGCGTCAGGAGACTGCCGGTCGGCAGCAGCATGTCGCAGGCGCAGAAGTCCTCGCCGATCTGGCGCACATGCTGCCAGGGCAGGGCCGCCTGGTAGAGCCGGACCGCCGGACCGGCGGAAACCACATCCTCGATCATCACCACAGCATCGCAGCCAGCCGGCAGCGGATCGCCGGTGTCGACGCGGACGAATTCACCCGCGGTCAGGGTGACCGGCGTCGTTTCGGTGGCGCCGAAGGTCCGCGCGGCGGTCAGGGCAATGCCATCCATGGCGCAGGCATGATAATGGGGGACATTGCTGCGGGCATAGACAGCCGCGGCAGTCGTGCGGCCGCGCGCCAGCGCCGTCGGCAGGATCTCGTCGCCGGCGCGGGCGCCGGCCTGGCGCAGCCAGGCCAGCCAGCCGGTTACGGCTTCCTCCAGCGGTGTATTGGTCAGGTAACCTTGATACATGACGGCACTTCCCCTCTATGGAAACAGGCAGACCTCGACCGGCGAGCCGGCGGTCAGCCCTTCGCATTCCCGCGGTATACGGATATAACCCTGGCATTGGCCGAGTGTGGCGATCAGGCCGGACTTGCTGAAGAGCGGCGTCGCGATCGCCGGCCGCCCGCGGTCGCCGGGGCGGGCCGGCAGACAGCTGTCCGGCTCAGGTTCCAGCCGCACCGGGACGATCGACTCCCGGCCCTGGTTGGACGGGATATTGGTGCCCAAGATGGCCGGCACCCGGATCGGGTCGGTCTGGCTGTCGCCCTGCAGGTTCAGGATCAATGGCCGGACCAGCAGCTGGCAGACAAAAAGGGCGGCCATCGGGTGACCGGGCAGGCCGAAAACCGGCTTGCCGGCGATCTGGGCGATGATGGTCGGCTTGCCGGGCTTCAGGGCCAGTCCATGCTGCAGGATGCCCGGCGGCCCCAGCGCATCAAGGACGGCGGCGACTTCGTCCTGCCGGCCGACCGAGCTGCCGCCGGAAATCAGGACCAGGTCGGCTGCGGCCAACGCCTGGCGGATTGCCGTCGCCAGCATTCCGGCGTCGTCCGGCAGCAGCGGGGCGATTGTGGCCAGACCGCCGGCAGCCTGGACGGCCGCCGCCAGCATCGGCGCATTGCTGTCGCGGACCTGGCCGGGACGCAGAATCGGCGTGCCGGTCGCCGCCAGCTCGTTGCCGATCGACAAAATGGCGACCGCGGGCCGGCGGGCAACCGTGACCCGGACTTGGCCCAGAGCGGCCAGCGTCCCGATGTGCTGCGGCTGCAGCCGCGTGCCGGCCGGCAAGACCAGCTGGCCGGCCCGGACGTCGTCGCCGGCGAACACCAGATGGGCGCCGGGCGGCGAGGATTTGCGGACATAGCGGTATTCATCGCCATAATCGTCCGTGTCTTCGATCATGACCATCGCGTCCGCGCCGGCGGGAATGGCGCCGCCGGTCGGGACATAGGCACATTCGCCGGGCTGCAGGGTCAGGTCGGACAGCCGGCCCATCAGGACTTCGCCGGCCAGCTTCAGCATGGCCGGCATCGCGTCGCCGCAGCCGAAGGTATCCTGCGCCCGGACCGCGTAACCGTCCACACTGGAACGGGTAAAGGCCGGCACCGGTTCCCGGGCGGTCAAGTCTTCCGCCAGCACCCGTCCGGCGGCTGCCGGCAGCGGAATATCCTCTGCGCCGATTGGCCGGACCAGTTGCTCGCGGATCATCTTTTCGGTATCTTCAACGCTGCGGACGATCAACATGCGCCGGGTATCCTTTCTACAAGAGCGTGCTCTGGCTGAGCAGAAGCTGCAGCCGGGGATCGGCCGGGCGGTCCAGGATCTGTTCCGGCGGACCGTGGCTGATCAGCTGCCCCTGGTCCAGAAACAGGACATCATCGGCCAGCTGGCGGACCATGGCCAGCTGATGCGTGACCAGGATCAGCAGGCAGCCGCATTCCCGGACATAGGCATCCAGAATGCCGTTGATGGCGGCCAGGCCGGCCAGGTCCAGTGAATGGCCGGGCTCGTCGAGCAGGATGACCCGCCTGGGCACGACCAGGATCCGGGCCAGCGCGAGCCGCTGGGTCTCACCGCCGGACAGGCGGTCGGCGCGCGCGGCGGCCAGATGGGCGATGCCCACTTTCTCCAGCGCCTGCAAGGCCAAGGCGCAGTCTGCCGCCTTGTTCTGCCGCCAGGCCGGCGGTATGGCCAGCCGGACGTTGGCCAGCACAGACAGGGCGAACGCATAAGGCGTCTGGGGCATGTAGCCCAAATCGCCGGGCTGCAGCGCCGGGGCGCCGATCCAGGTGATCAGGCCGTTCTGGCTATTCGGGCCATTCGGGCCGGCAGGACTGCCCAGCCCGGCCAGGGCGCGCAGCAGGGTAGTTTTGCCGGACCCGTTGACACCGAGCAGGACATAGCGCCGGCCAGCCTGGAAATCGAAGGCCGGGATGTCCAGGCTGAAGCGCTGATCGAAACGGATGTGCAGGTCCTTGATCCTAAACACGTTGCCTTTCCTCCAGCCGGATGGTCAGCAAATTGATCGCGAAGGCGATCAGCAGCAGGATGCCGCCGAGTCCGATCGCCAGCGTGAAGTTACCCCGGCTGGTTTCCAGCATGATCGCCGTGGTCATCACCCGGGTTTTGTACTGGATGTTGCCGCCGACCATCATGACCGCACCGACTTCCGAGATCGAACGGCCAAAGCCGGCCAGAATCACCGTGACCAGGGCGTGCCGGCATTCCCAGAGCAGCAGGCGGTATTCCTGCCAGCGGCCGACCCCCAGTCCGCGCAGGGTTTCCAGGATCAGCGGCCGGCGCAGTTCAACGGCGGACAGGGTCAGGCTGGCAATGATCGGGAAGATCAGGATGAACTGGGCGATCACCATCGCCGGCAGGGTAAACAGCAGGTTCAGGCTGCCCAGCGGCCCTTTCCGTGACAGGAGCAGGAAAACGGCCAGGCCGGCGACCACCGGCGGCAGGCCCATGAAGGTCTGGATCACCCGCCGCAGGAGCCTTCGGCCGGGGAAACGGCAGGAAGCCAGAACAGCGCCGGCCGGTAAACCGGCCAGCGCTGCCGCGGCTGTACTGAGCAGGGACATCACGAGGGTCAGGCCCAGTATCTGGCGCCATTCCTGGCCGGCAGCCCAGAATGAGCGGATAATGTCCGGCAGGGCGCCGTCATTTATCATACAGGAAAAGGGCCTCCTGGTACTTGTCGACGCCGAAGGCTTTAATCAAGTCGGCGGCATCTTTGCCAAGCAGGAAATTGATCCAGGCCTGGGCGCCCTTGTTGTTGACGCCGGGATTCTTGGCCGGGCTGACCGCGATAACCGAATAGGTGTTCTTCAGGTCGTCCGATTCGTTGATCAGGATCTTCAGGCCGGTCTGCTCCTTGGTGGCCAGATAGGTTGCTTTGTCGGTCAGGATGTAGGCCTTGAGCTCGCCGGCCATGGTC
>JAEXPB010000109.1 GCA_023438965.1 Bacillota bacterium
GTCAATGTCTTCGATTGTCGCCCGCGCGCCGCCGGGATTCAGCTTGCTGTAATTGATGCGTTTAAATGACTTGACGAAACCGCAGATGGCGTCCGAGAGTTCCCGGGTAGCCTCATGGTCGGTGGAACAGACCGATATCCAGCGACCCGGTTGATTATAGGACCAATTCACAAGCACATATTTCATCGCCGGCGCCTCCCCTGGAGTATCATAAACGATCTGGGCTGGCCGGCAAATCCGGCGCCAGCCGGTCGGTTTACTGCTAGTTTACCAAATCGCTGTGATTCCCCGGTTAAGGCTGTGTTAATCTCCGATTGCAAATAACGCCGCGTAGACTGTCTGATCCTGACGCCGCACGCCTCCCGGCCATGGTTATCTATTTTTTGTTCAATGCCTTTCATTTTTTTGTCTGGCGAATTGTATAGAAAAAACAAAGAATCGAGGAAGAAACAAAAATCTGTCGCTTGTGCCAACCGCTCCGATAGCTATAATCGATAGAAGATTGGTTCGCCATCGGCGGTCCATTCTATTCTGTGCTGGCCGGCGCATCCGATTAAAGTATAGATCCAAGGAGGATTTTACATGCAATTGAGAAAAATGCTCGTTGTTCTATTGATTTTATCCTTATGTCTTGCTTTGCCTGCTTGCTCCGCGACAACCGCCTCGTCCAGCGCGACCGGCACGACCGCAGCGGCAGCCGGCACCACCGGTGCCGCGACAACCGCCAAGCCGGCCGAGAAGGTCACGCTGAAATATTTCTGCGCGTTGAAATGCCCCGATGTCTATACATCACATGACCAGATGCTGTGCTTCCAGCTGGCCGAGAAGGCCACCGGCATCAACATTGACTGGATCCATCCGCCCAAAGGTCAGGAAACCGAGCAATTCAACCTGCTCGTGGCCTCCGCCAACAAGCCGGACATCATGGAAGGCAACTGGCGGACCTTCTCCGGCGGCCCGGACACGGCGATTTCGACCAACATCATCCAGGACATTTCCAAGGCCGTCGAGCAGTATATGCCGAACTTCAAGGCCTATGTCAGCGCCTATCCGGAAATTGTCCGACAGATCACGTCCGACAGCGGCAAGTACTATTGCGTGCCTTATATCTTCACCAACAGCAAGTCGGGCAGCACCAAATGGAGTTCGATCCTCGACCGCGAACCGGTTAATGAAACCTATGTCGGCATCATTATGCGCAAGGACTGGCTGGAAGAGCTTAAACTCGACACGCCGGTCACCATTGACGACTATATCAAAGTCCTGACGGCCTTCAAAGAAAAGAAAGGCGTCCAGAGTCCTTTCTCAACGACTTTGAGCTTTCTGAAGCAGTCCCTGACCTTCGCCAGCGCTTACGACACAGTCAGCACACTCGGTTTCATCGATATCAACAAAAAAGCGGTCTTTTCGCCGATCCAGGATAGTTTCAAAGAATATCTGAACCTGCTGAACAAGCTATATAAAGCCGGCTTGCTGGACAAGGACTTTGCCGTCCAGGATAACACAACCAATCTGGCCAAGGTAACCAGCGGTCAGACCGGCATGTGGCTGGGCTACTATTCCAGCTGGTGCAACAACCTGTACGATCAGCTGCACAGCCAGGATCCGAAGTCCACTTTCGTACCGGTCGGTCTGGCCAATCCGGTTAAAGAAAAAGGCCAGCAGCTGATCTACAAGCAGTCCGACTACCCTTACCGCGACCAGGGCGCCGCGATCACCACGTCCTGCAAGAATGTCCAGGCTGCGTTGACCTTCCTGGATTGGTCCTTTACCAAAGAAGGCGACCTGGCCATGAACTGGGGCGTCGAGAATGATACCTTCGTCTGGAAAGACGGCTGGCCGTCCCTGACCGAAAAAGTCACCAAGGATGCCGACAAACTGGGAACCGCAACGGCAATCCAAAAGTACATCAACAAGAATGGCCCGGTTTGCATGGACTATTATAACCGCCTGGTCCTGGGCAAATCCTCCGGCACCGAAGAAGGACTGCTCGGTCTGGCCCGCTGGAATGCCAAAGAGAACGGCACGCAGTCGGCTTCCTTCCCGCTGGTAACCGCCACCAAGGACGAAGGCATCCGTCTCACCGCCCTGAAGACCGAAATCAACACTTATGTCTCCGAATGCTATGTCAAGTTCATCATGGGCGAAATGCCAATCTCCGAATTTGACAACTATGTCAAGACCGTCAAGTCCATGGGACTGGATGAGTACACCAAATTGACCCAGGCCTCGCTCGATCGCTATTATTCGCGCTGATCCCGCAGCCTGACCCAGGCTTGTAGGCGGCAAAAGCCACTGATCCGGCTTTTGCCGCTTCAAGCTGAGCGGGACCGGCAACAGCTATTTGATGAGGAGGAATCAACTTGGAGACACCCCATTCCGGACCAGCCGGCAAGCTGGGCAGCATCCATCCGGCGATCCGGCCGGCCGATAACCGGACAGCAGCATTTGGCCGCCGACTTCGCCACGATCTGACTAAATATCGCGCCATCTACCTCATGCTGATCCCTGTCCTGGCTTATTACATTATTTTCTGCTACATCCCCATGTACGGCATCCAGATCGCCTTCAAGAATTTCGCGCCCGGCCTGGGCATCGAGAGCAGTCCCTGGGCCGGCCTGATCCACTTTTCGACCTTCTTCAAGGGACCTTATTTCGTGCGGACCCTGCGCAACACCCTGCTGATCAGCTGTTATTCGATTCTTTTCGGCTTTCCCTCCAGCATCATCCTGGCCCTGCTGTTGAATGAAGTCCGCTTCTCCGGCTTCAAGCGCACGGTCCAGACGATCAGCTATCTGCCGCATTTCATCTCTACCGTGGTCATCTGCGGCATCATCCGCGAATTTACGGCCAGCAATGGCCTGATCGGCGGCATTGTCGCCTTTTTCGGCGGCACGGCCAAAACGCTGCTGATCGATCCGGCGATGTTCCGCCCAATCTACATCATCAGCGAAATCTGGCAGGGTATCGGCTGGGGCTCGATCATCTACCTGGCCTCCCTGGCCGGCATTGATCCGACACTGTATGACGCGGCAGTGGTGGACGGCGCCGGACGATACCGCCGGATGCTCCATGTCACCATTCCCGGCATCCTGCCGGTCATCATCATCATGCTCATCCTGCGTCTGGGCAACATCATGGGTGTCGGCTGGGAGAAAATTATCCTGCTGTACAA
>JAEXPB010000204.1 GCA_023438965.1 Bacillota bacterium
ATCTGTACACGCCCCGTGTGCCGACTGACAAGATGGATTAAGCCAAGTCATGGAGTGATGAAAATGAATGCAACTTACACCAAGCCTTTCCGTGTGCAAGAACAACGCCTGATCGATGCCGAAGGACGGGAAGTGCGTCTTTGGGGCGTCAATTACTACTTGCCGTTCAGTCATAATTACATCAATGTGCGGGACAGGGGCGCCGACCATTTGGCGGCAATTGACCGTGATATCCGCGATTTCCGGCTTCTGGGCGTTCAACTGGTGCGCATGCATGTCTTCGACCGTGAAATCAGCGATATGTATGGCAATCTGGTCGAAAACGATCATCTGCGTGTGTTCGATTACCTGATCAACCAGCTGCAGGCCAACGGCATCTATCTGATGATCACAACGATGGCCTGGTGGAACACCGTGGAGAACCAATCGCTGCTCGACAAGCGATATGCCTTCTGGGAAGCCGGTCAGTCGCCGGCCTTCGGGTTCGCCAATTTCTGCCCCAAGCATGCCCTGATCTGGCATCCGCAGGCCCTGGACTGCGAGGAACGTTATTTGCGCGGCCTGTTCACGCATCAAAATTGTTTTTCTGGACTTCGATTGCCCGAATATGACAACCTGGTTGTAATCGAAGTGATTAACGAACCGGAATATCCCAGTCCGAAGATCATCAATCGTTTGGCGGCCGAAAAACACCAACTCGCGCTCAATCCGATCGGCCGCGAAGAGATCAAGCTGTTGGACCTGTACGCGGCCTATCGGCAGGAAGGTCAGGCCGATCACAGTGAGGAGACGGCGAACGAATTCTGTGCCGGCCTGGTCGACCGCTACCTGACCCGGATGTTTGGCATCGTCGATGAATATTTTGATGGTTCAGTACTCAAGACGCACATCTATTACAATTACAAGGTGCCGGCCTTCCGCCGGGTACTGCAGCAGACGACTGCGATCGACTGCATCAGTCTGGCTTTCTATGGCGGCAACTGGGATGGCACGCCGTCCTATGCGCCCAGGATGCTGGAAGGTGATGTGCGGAAAGTCTATACCGACTATCAGGAAAATGGCATCCGGGAACTGGGCAAGGGTCTCCTGACTTATGAATGGGCCATGAACTGCACCGGCACCGGCTTTGACATGGGCGCCTATGCCCAGGCGATGACCGCGCTGGGGGTACAGATGGCATCCTATTTTACCTATACCCCGGCTGATGTGGCCGAGTATAATGCCGGCTGGCTGATGCAATACCTGAACATCCGGCACACGCCGCGCCGGGCTGCCGCGTTCGCCGCCGCCGGCGAGATGTTCCGCCATCTGCCGCTCGGTTCGGCGCTGCCGACCGATCCGGTGCGCTGGGAGACCGATCACTCTATTGTCGATTCATCGGTTGATCTGACGGCGTATCATGACGACCTGACTTATATAAGCGCCGGCGATGCGGCCGCTGTTACTGTTGCCGATTCCAGCGCCGCACCGCAGCGGATCTTCGGCAGCGGTCATTCGCCTTATGTGCAGCATGAGGGCAACGGCTGCTATCTGCTCGAACGGGTGTCGGCAGACGAACTTCGCCTGCTTGTGCTGCCGGACCAGTTTTACGTCAATGATCCGCTGCATGGCAAATATTTCGGCTTCGCCAATCGTTTCATCGACATCAACAAGGAACCGGTGGTTTCCCGGTTTAAAGAGCTGGGCTCGAGTATGCAGATTCGCTATCCGGGATTTGATCGGGTGCGGATCGCCAAATGCGTCGAAGGGCAGCTGATCGAGGTGGCGCTGGAAGCAACCGGCGTCTTCCGGGCTGATCCGGGCGAGTATGTGCTGCGGCGGGCCGGGAGAAAGCAAAATGATTGACTATGCAAAAATCCGTGGCTTCAATTATCAACCGAGTTTGGGTACGACCAGTCTGGAAAACTGGGTTTACTTCGACGCTCATACGATCGAACTGGAACTCAGGCGAGGCAAGGCGTATTTTCCTGGTTTCAATACTGTGCGGTACTGGCTGTCCTGGGATGCCTACCGCCGCGATCCCGTCAAGTTCCGGCAGAACCTGGAAATCAGTCTCGACATCGCCGACAAGCTTGGAATCAAGGTCATACCATGCCTCTTGAATCGTTGGCACGACAGCCGCGGCTATGATAACGGCGGCATTTATATCGAGAACATCCTGGTACCCGGTTGCTGGGGTTATTACCGAGAATTATATGCCGAATATGTTGCGGATATCGTAACCATGCATCGCGCCGATCCGCGGATTCTCGTTTGGGACATCTGCAATGAACCCTTCTGTTATGCAATCAATGAATATACAAAGACTTTGATCCAGCCGGAGCTGGCCTGGCTGACGGAGCTTTATCATCTGATCAAGTCCATCGACCAGGTGACGCCGGCTGGGGTGAGCATCCACGGCGGACACGGCTGGTCAGGACTGGTGGATATCGAACCGATCAGCGATGTTCTGCTCATCCATCCGTATTTCATTGCCACACCGGAGACTGTTTTTGACGCGAAGAAACGAGCCAATTACATCGAAATGGTTAAAATGAATCATGATTTTGGTTTAAAATGCGGCAAGCCGATACTGGTGACGGAGACCTGCTGGGGTGCGGCCACCGATGCCGATCGGGTCGAGATCATCCGCTTCACCCTCGACACCCTAACGGCTTTCAACTTTGGTTTTGTTGCGCATGCCTTGCATTACAGCCGGATTGCCGACCTGCATTACCCCGAAGATGGCTTTATGGGTGGACCGGGCAATTTGGCTTTTACCAACAAAGATGGTTCCATCCGTGCCGGGCATGAGATCTTCAATAACTATTAAACCGGGATAGATGAACAGTTTCCTGAAATGCTGCCGCCTTCATATTCCCCTTTTCGCCCTGAGCTCCGACGGCGTGACTTCGTATATTTTTTTGAATTTCTTGGTGAAATTCACCGCATCCAGGTAGCCGACCTCGACCGTGATGTCCTGGATCGACCGGTCGGTCTCCATCAGCAGGCGATGAGCTTCTTTGAGGCGCAGCTCGGACAGGTACTGGATATAGTTCATGCCGACGCGCTCCTTGAAGTAGTTGCTGAGATAGCTGGGCGAGAGATGGTACTCCTGGGCCAGCATGGACAGGGTTAAACTGGGGTTTTTGTAATTTTTCCGGATGAAGGCCATCACTTCGTCGATGATGTCGCCGGGCGCCGACTGGGAGGTTTTCTTCTCGCAAATCTGGCGGAAGAGCTTTTTCATCTGGAAGGAGAAATTCTCGGTCGAGGAGCAGTCGACTTTCATTAGGTCACCAAGCAGGAAATTGGGCGTGCCGGCCTCACCCAACTGGCGGAATATCTCGTGGCGCAGATGGTAGTAATGGAAGCGCAGGGCGGCAATGGACATCTGCTGCCGGTGCAGCCCGTTGAAGATCTGGTCGAAGCCGTCGAGCGCGCCGCGCAGGTCTTTGTGGATCAGGTGCCGGACGAGGCTGGCGACTTCGTCCTCGTTGAACGAGAAGACCTGGTTGCCGACAGTCATCGCTTTTTCGAAGAAGACCGGCGATTCGGGATTGCTCTGCAGCAGGTATTGTTCGATACAGGCCATGGCCTCGTTGTAGGAGTCGCTGATCAGGTCGAGGCCGGCATAAACCTGACCGAAACAGATCAGTCGGGCTTCATAGGCATAGTCGGCCAGCAGGGAATGCAGATTTTCGGCGGCTTTCCGGCGCTGCTTGAAAGTGGTGTCGCGGGACTGCAGCGGAATGAGGATGGTCAGGATATCCTTACCCAACAGGGATGTGAAATAGCTGAGGCCGTATTCCTTTTGCATCAACAGGGCCAGGTCCAGGCCGCCCGGGTGCGCGGCCTGGGTGTCGCCATCGTATTCCAGGCTGATGGCCATTACCGCAAAGTAGGGTTCCTTCAGCTCGATCTGGCCCATCTGCATGATCCGGGCCAGCAGGCGGGTGTCCTTGAAGATGCCGGCGAAGAGCAGGGCCGAGGTTTGCAGCCGGAAAGCCGGATTCAAGGCATAAAGCTCCTGAGTCAGACGGCTGTTTTCGGTGGCCTCATAATCGATCCAATGGTGGATCGCCTCGAATTCGTCCCGGGAACTGCCCTGGCCCAGGGCAGCCGGCGCGTATTGCCCGGCG
>JAEXPB010000207.1 GCA_023438965.1 Bacillota bacterium
GGGTATGACCGTGGCCTTTGATCCGGGCCAGGCCGATTTCTCGCTGATGAATGCCGACCGGGCCAAGAATCTGTTTATCAGTGAAGTGAAGCACAAGACATTCTGCCGGGTCGATGAGTTGGGTACGGAAGCCGCGGCAGCCACCTCGGTGGAGATGAGGGTTACCGGCATGCCGGTCAGCGACAAGACGCTGATCTTCGACCGGCCATTCCTGTATGGCATCGTGGATACCAACACCGGCCTGCCGCTGTTCCTGGGAATCCTGGAGAATCCGGCCGCCTGACCGGCGTCCGGCTCAGATTTCCAGCGGCGATTCGAGCGGGGGCATCGGCGTCCGGGTGTAATGCATGATTTCCTCCAGGCGCGGCTGGGTGATCACGTTGGTGAAAGTATAGGCGACGCCGGCCCGGCGCGCCCGGCCGGTCCGGCCGATGCGATGCGTATAATGCTCGTTTTCGAGCGGGATTTCGTAATTGAACACGGCATCGACGCCGTCAATGTCCAACCCGCGCGAGGCAACATCGGTGGCGATCAGGATCTCCAGCGATCCCTTGCGGAAATCATGCAGAACCTTCTCCCGCGCGCTCTGGCGAATATCGCCATGTATGCTGTCGGCTTTCAGGCCGGCAGCTTTCATTTTCTTGTCGACCATTTTGACCATTTCCTTGGTATTGCAAAAAACAATGACCTTGGTGTATTGGTGCTTCCGCATCAGGCGCTTGATGACATCAACTTTGGCATTGCCATGCACGTCGATGCTGTATTGCTCGATGTTCGGCTTGTTGTTCTCATCCTCGGCGACCGTGACTTCCACCGCATCGCGCTGGTAAATCCAGGATATGTCCATGACCGAACGGGAAAGCGTGGCCGAGAACATCGCAATTTGCGACACCTTGAGCATCTGGTCGAGGATGCGGCGGACATCGTGGATGAACCCCATGTCCAGCATGCGGTCGGCTTCATCCAGCACGACCGTATGCACCGTATCGAGTCGGACGGCCCGTCGGCGCAGGAAATCGATCAGCCGTCCCGGTGTGGCCACAAAGATCTGCGGCATCTTGCGCAGCTGGTCCAGCTGGCGCTCGATGCTGGAGCCGCCGTAGACTGTGGCGATCCGGAGATCCGGCCGAAAGGCGGCCAGATTGCGCAGGTCTTCGCTGATCTGCAGGGCCAGTTCGCGGGTCGGACTGAGAATCAAAGCTTGCACGCCCTGGTCACCGGGTGTGATGTGCTCGAGGATCGGTATGCCGAAAGCGCAGGTTTTGCCGGTGCCGGTCGGCGCTTTGGCAATGATGTCGTACCAATTCAGCATGGCGGGAATGGTTTGCGCCTGAACGGAGGTCGGTGCGGTGAAGCCCATTTTCTGGACGGCAGCCATGGTTTCCGGCATCAGGTTCATTGCATCGAATGTATCGGCAGTATTGGTCATCTTGGATATTTCCTCATTTCTGTCCGGGCAAAGTTAAAAAACGGGAAGGCCATCAAGTCCTTCCCATTCATCCAGCTTGTCAACTTGTTGAATATGATTTGGCTTGCGGTATACATATGGATCAATCATAACACAGGAATGCCGAAAATGGCAAGCATGCCCGTGCTCAGGGCAGCTTGTTGCCGGCAGCCAGATAGATTTCATACCATTCGGCGCGGGTCATTTGAATATCGGCGGCCTTGATGCAATCGCGCAATCGGCTGATATTCATCGTACCGGTCACCGGCTGCATATGCGCCGGATGCCGCAGCAGCCAGGCCAGCGCGACCGAGGTGTTGGTCGTGCCATATTGGGCAGCCAACTCGTCGATCTTGGCGTTCAATGCCGGGAATTTCTCGTTATCCAGGAAAACCCCTTCAAAAAAACCATACTGGAAAGGCGACCAGGGCTGGATGGTGATGTCGTGCAGACGGCAGAAATCCAGAATACTGCCATCCCGGTTGATCGCCGACTCATTCAGCATATTGACATTGATACCGGCCGAGATCATTGTGGCATTGGTGATGCTCAACTGCAGCTGGTTGGCAATGACCGGCTGTCGGATATAACGCTGCAGCAGCTGGATTTGCATCGGATTCTGGTTGGAAACGCCGAAATGGCGGACTTTGCCGCTGCTGGAGAGACGGTCGAAAGCCTCGGCAACCTCTTCCGGCTCGACCAGAGCGTCCGGACGGTGCAGCAGCAGGACATCCAGATAATCGGTTTTCAGGCGGCGCAGGCTGCCGTCAACCGATTCGAGGATATGCTCTTTGGAAAAATCAAACATGCGGCGCGGGACAATGCCACATTTGGATTGGATGATCACTTGATCACGGATGGTGTCGTTCATACCCAGTGCTTCGGCAAAGATGCTTTCGCAGGCGCCGCCGCCGTAGACATCGGCATGGTCAAAGAAATTCGCGCCGCCCTCCAGCGCGGTCCGGATGAAGGTTGCGGCATCCGGCTTGTCCAGCCGGTGGATACGCATGCAGCCGACGGCAATGACCGGCACCTGCAGATCGGATGGGCCCAATTTCATTGTTCGCATGGCAGAACATCTCCTTCATTTCATCATTTCAAATAATCCTGACTTCATTGTAAACCTTAGCGTTAACTCTAAGTCAACCGAATGGCGCTTGCTGTCATCAGGTTTATCCTGTATTGTAGAACAGTGAACCAGGAGGTAAACTTGTGAGTCTGCTGACTATTGAACATATTGGTAAAACCTTTGCCGATCGCACGATCCTGCAGGATGTCAGCCTGACCATCAGCGAAGGCGAGAAGATTGGTGTCATTGGCGTCAATGGCACCGGCAAGTCCACACTGCTGAAGATCATCGCCGGCCAGGAGCAGCCGGACAGCGGCCAGATTATCCGGATGCGCGGTCTCCGGATCGAGTATCTGCCGCAACAGCCGGAATTCCCGGCCGGCGCGGATGTGCTGCAGGCCGTTCTGCACGGTTGTTCGCCGGTGATGGCCTTGATT
>JAEXPB010000228.1 GCA_023438965.1 Bacillota bacterium
CATTCACGAGACCGCCGCGGGCGGCATTGACGATCCGCACGCCGGTTTTGCATAGAGCCAGTTGGGGTGCATCGATCATGTTGTAGGTTTCCTTGGTTTTCGGCGTATGCAGTGTGATCAGGTCCGCCTCCTGAAGCAGTTCCTCCAGGTGGTCGCAGCGGCGGACGCCGTTCTTTTCAAAACGTTCGGCCGGAATGTAGGGATCGTAGACGATAACCTTCATGCCCAGGCCTTTCAGCTTGCGGGAAACAATGGTGCCGATACGGCCCATGCCAATCACGCCGGCGATTTTGCCTTCCAGCTCGTTGCCGATCATCCGGCCGCGCCGGAAGTCGTCCTGATGGGCGGCGTTGTTGGCGAGGCAAATATTGCGGAATGCGGCGAAGGCCAGGCCGACGGCCAGTTCGCCGGCGGCCATGATGTTGGCTTCCGGCGTGTTGACGGCGATGATGCCCTTGCTGGTGCAGGACGGCACATCGATATTGTCGATGCCATTGCCGGCGCGGCCGACAACCTTCAGGTTGACCGCCTTTTCCACCAGGCTGCGGTTGACTTGCGTCACGCTGCGGACAATCAATCCATCATACGGCGCAATGACCGCCTCCACCTCGTCCTGCGACAATCCCAGTCGCTCATCCACCTCGAAGCCCTGCTGGCGCAGGTATTCGACCGAGTCGGCGGCAATCTTCTCACTGATCAGGATTCTCATATGTTATCCCCCTTACAAACCGGCCTCGCCGGCTATATCCCCATCTCCCGGTTGTCGGTCAAAGCTGCAGGACATCGTCCAGGCAGGCCAGCAGGCTGTCAATTTCCTGCAGGGTCGTATCCGCCATGTGGGCGATCCGGAAAGTCAGGTCCTTGACCGCGCCATAGCCGTTGGAAATCATGTAGCCCTTCCCGCCCAGCGTTTTATTCAGGTCGGAAATATTCAACTGGCGGGTGTTCTGGATGCAAGTCACTGTCTGCGACAAATACCGTTCATCGGCAAACAGGGCGAAATGCTGGCGGGCCCAGGCCTGGACCCGCGCGGCCATCTGGCTGTGCCGGGCAAACCGGTTGTCCAGGCCTTCAGCCAGGATGCGGTCCAGCTGGAAGTCCAGCGCGAACATATGGGACAGCGACGGCGTCGACGGATACTGATAGTTCTTCTCCTTGACGAATTTATACAGTTCGACATAGTCGAAATACAAGCCGCGGTGCGGCACCTGCTCGGCGGCCCGGATTGCCCGCTCGGAGACCGAGCAGATGGCCAGGCCGGGCGGCAGGCCCAGGCATTTTTGCGAAGATGAGATCAGGATGTCAATGCCCAGCCGGTCCGTTTCGATCTTGTGCCCGCCCAGCGAACTGACGGCATCGACCACCAGCAGGACTTCCGGGTAACGGCGCAGGACTTCGGCGATCTCGGCCAGCGGATTGGCCACGCCGGTGGCTGTTTCGTTATGCGTAATGGTGATCAGGTCATATTGACCGGTTGCCAGCGCGGTTTCGACCATTTCCGGCGTTGTCGGTGATCCGAGCGCCGATTGGATCAGGTCGGCGGGAACGCCATTGCTGACAGCCATTTTGTACCAGCGATCGCCGAAAGCGCCGATCGAGAAAATAGCGGCTTTCTTCCGGGTGCAGGACCGGACGGCGCCTTCCATCAGGCCGCTGCCGGATGATGTGGACAGCAGGATTTCATTTTCCGTGTACATCAACTGGCGGAGTTTACCTGAAATGGCGGCCTGCAGGGCCGAAGCCTCCCGGGTCCGGTGTCCGATCATCGGCGTGGCCATGCGGGCCAGCACATCCGGGTGCACCTCGACGGGGCCTGGTATGAAGAGACGTTTGTGCATGGTTTATATCGCTCCTTGCTTATAAATGGCAAACATTCATGCGGCAGGCCAAGGCCGGCAGTCGGATCGCAGACCGGTTCGGCTGGCGGCCGGTCAGCCGGGCCGGATCAAGCTGATCGGGCAGCCGGGCCGCGGGCGGTCAGGGCTTGGCCGGGATAGTCAGTTTCTGGCCGATCTGCAGGTTATCGCTGGTCATGTTGTTGGCCTGCTTGATCAAGTCGATGTATTTCGCTGCGCTGGAACCGTAGTACTTGTTGGCAATGCCCGACAGGGTGTCGCCGGATACGACGGTATGGATCTGCGTCTGGCCGGTGACGGTCGTCGCGCTGGTTGCAGCGGCAGTCGTACCGGCAGTCGTACCGGAGCTGGCGGCAGTCGTTGTCTTGCCGGTCGTCGTAGCAAGGATCGACGTTGTCGGAGCAGTCGTCTTGCCCGTATTGCCGCGATCACCGAACAGCAGATTGAAGATGGCAAACAGGCAGCCCAGGCAGATAATGGCAATGATCACATAGAAAGCAATCCGGCGGCCGCGTCCCGAACCTTCATCATCGACATAATCGTCTTCATCAAAAATCCTGCCCTCTGACTGGCGTCCGCCGGCTCGGCCCACGCCGCTGTCGCCCTTGGATCTGGCGGCGGGCATCTGGTATTCATCCTCAGCAGACGTGTCTGCGGCGGTTTCATCGAATTGCCCGCCGGCCGGATAACCGGTTTCGCCAGCGGTTGGCGCAGCCCCGGCGTTGCTGCGTGAAGCGGATCCGGTAGTTGCGGCTGCTGTTTCGGTCAGTTGGCGGCCGAAATTGATCCGGCCGGTCCGATCGGCGGCAGAGATGGACTCGACGAACCCGATCAGGAATTGCAGGGGTACCCCGGGCAATTTGGCCGACGCGGCGGTTATGATCATCCCGGCCGCATCGGACTGGTCTTCCGCCTCATATAGCATGCGCAGAACTTCCCGCTGCCCAAGGGCGTCCATGATCTCCTTGTTGCAGAGAATCAGGCAGGCGTCCAACTGGAGCTGGGCGATGTTGGAGTAGCGGACTGTTCCAGCCACGCCGGCGCAGTAGACGTCCAGTCCGGTGACCGGCTTGCCGTCGCAGTTGATGGCTTCGAGCTCGACATCATCCGCAGTCAGCGGATAGAGAACATCGCCTCGGTACAGGTAGGCACAGCCGCTGCCCATGGTCACGGCGGCCAGTTCCGAATCCTTGATA
>JAEXPB010000287.1 GCA_023438965.1 Bacillota bacterium
GATAGACATAGGTCGAGACGACCTGGGAGACTGACAGATTCAGGGAATTCTGCAGCAGGAAGATCTTCTCGAACCCGACGGAAACCATGGAACCGGTGCTGAGGATCAACAGGGTGACAATCGTCGGCAGCAGGAAAGGAAGGTTGATGTAGCGGACGATCTGCAGGCGGGTCGCCCCGTCGATGCGGGCGGCTTCAACCCAATCCGGCGAAACGTTGGACAACGTGGCCAGGTAGATGATCGTGCCCCAGCCCAGGTTCTGCCAGACGCCGCTCCAGACATAGATCGAGCGGAAAGCGGCCGGATTGGTCATGAAATCGCTGCGTTCGCCGCCGACCAGAGCGATCAGGTTGTTGATCAGGCCGTTTGACTTGTTCAGGAACAGGAGCAGCATCGAGCAGAGGACGATTGTAGAAACAAAATGCGGCGCGTAGGTGATCATCTGGACCGATTTCTTGTAGATCTTATGGTCCAGTTCATTGATCATCAGCGCGAACAGGACCGTGCAGGGGAAGGTGGCCAGCTGGTAGAGCTGGATGCTGACCGTATTCCAGAGGATGCTCCAGAAATAGGGGTAGGACATGAAGCGGATAAAGTATTTGAAGCCGACCCACTGGCTGCCCCAGATGCCCAGGCTGGAACGGAAATTTTTGAAGGCGATCTGGACGCCATAGATCGGTATGTAGTGGAAGATAAAGACAGCGGCGATCGGCGGCAGGATCAGCAGGTACAGCTGCCAGCTCTGCGTCAGCCGCTTGAGCCAGCGCCGGATGCGGCTCTGCCGGCTCAGGGCCAGGCTGGCGGGGATTGTCTGTCCGGTTCTCATAGCTTGCTCCATTCTTTCCCTTTCCGTCCGGCGCTGCAGGCTGCGGCTAACAAGCTGCGGGGCAGCGCCGTCCTTCGTCTTAATCTTAGTGAATGGCTTGAGCTGGGTAAATGAGCAGAATTTGTCAAACATGACGGAAAAACAGAATGCCGGATTTTAAGCATCCGTGCAGAATCACAGCATGAATCTATTCCGTCTGGCAGCCATTCGTGTATAATGGTGCCAGTGTCCCCCAATACAATTGCGGCGAGGTGCGGTTTATGGTGCGGAATAGACGTTTCGGCGACCGGAAGGATGGTCGGAGGCTCAGGACCCTGGCTCCCTATGACACGGTATCCCCCTACATCATGGTCTCCCGGGACGACGCACAGAATTTCCTGACCGACAAGTTCGAAACCAGCGCCGTCGACCGTTATGTCTGGCAGAAGCGCCAGGAAGGCCTGGAAGGCTTCGGCATCCTGCATGTCCTGCTGGCCGCCTATGTCCGCCTCGTCTCCCAGAAACCGCGGCTCAACCGTTTCATCGCCGGGCAGAAAATCTTCGCCCGCAACACCATCGAGGTCAACATGGCGGTCAAGCGCAAGCTGGCGCGGGATGAGATCAACACGATCATCAAGGTGCGCTTCGAACCGATGGACACCGCGGCCGAGGTTTACCAGAAATTCGAAGCTGCTTTCCAAAAAGCCTTTGCGGTGACGGAGAACGACTTCGACAGCACAGCCCGGATCATCAACTATATCCCCGGCTTATGCAAGAAATTCGCCGTCTGGCTCTTGAAGCTGCTGGACTATTTCGGTCTGCTGCCCCTGGCCCTGCTGAAGGTCAGCCCGTTCCACGGGTCGCTGTTCATCACCTCGATGGGTTCGCTCGGTATCCCGCCGATCTTCCACCATCTGTATAATTTCGGCAATGTGCCGATCTTCCTGGCTTTCGGCGCCAAGCGCCATGAAAACGAACTCGGCAACCAGGGTGAGGTGCTGCACCGAAAATATATCGACTATACCTTTGTCACCGATGAGCGGATCTGCGATGGTTTCTACTTTGCCTCCGGCTTGAAAATGCTGCGTCACATCCTCGCCAGCCCGGCCGTGCTGGACACGCCGCCAGCCGAGGTTTGCGCGGACATCGTTTAGACAGGTCGGCTGGCAGCAGGCTGTACTCCCTCTGACCGCGGCTGGAGCGGACAATATTACATTTCGATTAATGCTGGCAATGGGCTTGCCGGAAATGCTTTGTTTTCGTATATTTAATGTAGCACAATGAGTTTAATTTACGAAAAGGAGCCTGCTATGAAATCGAGACATATCCTCAGTTCATTGCTTGTCGTTCTATTCATCATCATGATCGGCTCGGTTCCTGTAGCCGCCATACCATTAGGACCAGTGCTCTATGACCGGGTCAACTTCTGCAATAAGCCGGCAGTCAATCCCGGCGATCCGGCTTACAGCGAAATGTTCGACGGCCAAATGACTTTGGGCTGGGGCTGCCAGCAGATCACCGGCAACATCCTGGCCGACCAGTTCACGCTCGCTGCGCCGGCTCGGCTGTCGATGGTGGAGCTGTTTGCCTATCAGACCAACTCCTCTACGACATCGACCTTTGACGGCGCTTATGTGGCCATCTACAATGGCAATCCGATGAGCGGCGGCACCCTCGTCTGGGGCGACATGACCACCAATCGCTTCGTCAGCACCGGATATACCGGCTGTTACCGGGTGCTGTATGGCGCGACCGACACCAGCCGGCCGATCATGAAAATAATCGCTTCCGCCGATGCCGAGTTGCCGGCCGGCACCTATTATATCGCCTATGCGCTGACCGGCTCGCTGGGCAGCGGACCCTGGGGCGTGCCCAGCGTCCTGGAAACTGCCTCGACCGCCGGCACCGGCCTGCAATATATCGGCAGCTCCAGTGAATGGACCATTCCGGTTGACAGCGGTACCGATATTCAACCCAGCTTTCCCTTCCTGATCCGCGGCCTGGCCAAAGAAAGCCAGACCGCGCCGGCCGCCCCGGTTGTCGCCGGCAAGACCGATGTGTCGATCACCCTGCAGACCGTGACCGGCGCCGAGTACAAGCGCGATGACGGAGCCTGGCAGGCTACGCCGGAATTCACCGGCCTCGCGCCCTATACGGAATACGCTTTCTATTGCCGTTTGGCCGAGACAGCAACGCTGGCCGCCTCACCCAGCAGCACCGCCACCCTGGCCCGCACCGACAAGTCCACGGTTGCTGCTCCGGCGGCGCCTGTCCTAGCCGGCAAGACCGACTCGACGCTCACCCTGGAGACCGTAGCCGGTGCCGAATACCGGCTTGACGGTGGCACCTGGCAGGCTTCGCCGGAATTCACCAGCCTGGCGCCGTATTCCGAACACAGCCTGGACATCCGCCTGGCCGAAACAGCCACCGCCTACGCCTCGCCCACCAGCCCGGCCATTTCAGTCCGCACCAACAAGTCCACGGTTGCTGCTCCAGCGGCGCCTGTCCTGGCCGGCAAGACCGACTCGACGCTCTCCCTGGAGACCGTAGCCGGCGCCGAATACCGGCTTGACGGCGGCACCTGGCAGGCCTCGCCGGAATTCACCGGCCTGGCGCCGTATTCCGAACACAGCCTGGACATCCGCCTGGCCGAAACAGCCACCGCCTACGCCTCGCCCGCCAGCCCGGCCATCTCGGCGCGCACCAGCAAGATGACAATCACCGCTATTCCGCCAACGCCGGTCATGCTGGCCGTCACCCCCAACTCCGTTACCCTGCAAGCGGTCGACGGCGCCGAATATCGGGTCAACGACGGTCCCTGGCAGTCCAGCCCGTTCTTCACCGACCTGCTGCCCAATACAACCTACGCCATCACCCAGCGCCTCGCGGAAACCGAAATCGCCCTGGCCTCGCCGGACAGCGAAGCCCTGTACTCCATCACGCTGCAGGAAGTCAGCCTGAGCGATCTCCCGCAGACGGGCGAACAGGCACCGGTTTTGCCGCTGGCCATGATCGCCCTGGCCCTGGCAACTGCTGTTGGCACCCGCATTCGTCTGGCCCGCCGGTCCACTTTGTAACAACATTACCTAATTTTGTTCGTTTTTCAGCCACAATTCAGCGCTATTCTGGAAATAGCAAGCCCGGCCGGACAGCACAGGCTTGGTTGAATGAAGGGGTCCGCGCAGAAATTGGAGGTCGCTATGTTATTTGGAGACAAATCTGCCGAAATTGAAAAACTGGCACAAAAGAAAAACAGCGCTAAACTGGTGGCCATGATTCAGGATAAGAAACCAGAGATCCGGTTGCAAGCGATCAAAGCCCTGGGCACTGTCGGTGACGATACGGCGATCAATGCCTTGATCAACCTGTTCACCGCCCCGGATACGGACACCAAAATCGCCGCCATCAAGAGCGCCGGAGGCAGCGGCAGACAAGTCATCAAGTCGCATTTGCAGTACATGATCCAAACGGAGACCAATGAGAATGTCAAGGCGGCTATCCGCGAGGCGCTGGCTAAAATTCCAAACAAGAATTAATATTCGTTAAAATTGGCCATTTGAAAAGGGGAACGACTTGAAGATCGTTCCCCTTTTTTGATCCGTTCCGGTTTGCCCCAATCGATTCGGCAGCCGGTCAGACGATGATCAATTCGCCGGATTCGGCATCCAGGCTGAGCGAACCAGGGTCGATTTCCAGCTGCCAGCTGCTGCCCGCCAGATTGGCGGCGATTACAAATTCTGCTTCCGGCAGACGGGCCGGAACGATAGTGGCCGGAATAATCAGCGTCAACCGGGAAGCTCCTGCCGACGCGCCATTTTGCAGCCGCAGCCGGACAATCTGGCCCTGCGCAACCTGAACGGCGATAATCCGGCCGCGCTGGCAATTCAGCCGGAAGGCAAAGTCCGACCATTCGACCGGGACAGCCGGCGCGACCCGGATGGTGTCGCCGGACGACTGGACCAGCATCTCGTTCAAGCCCTGGACATAGGTTCCCTCGGCGGTCGAGAACCAGGGTTTCATCGAGACGGCCGGCTCGTTGATCTCAAAGAGCTCCGCAAAGCAGCCGGCGCCGTCGGCTACCTGGCGGGCCGCCGCCAAAGCTTTGCCGCCATCGCCAAGGCGGGCAAAAATGACCGTCTTCCAGGCCGCATACCAGGCGCAGACGGATTGGCCCACCGGGTACATGTTGCCGAAAGCCGCCCCGGCAGTGCAAAAATCGTCAATCGCCCGCCGCTGCAGGGCATTGTCGGCTTCCACCGCCGCATAGGGATAAAGCCCGCTCAGTACCGCCACGCTCTTTTGGTCGCAGCCGGGGAAGGGTATGTAT
>JAEXPB010000367.1 GCA_023438965.1 Bacillota bacterium
TCTCGTCCATGTAATACTCGACGATGGACGGCAGGGCGTTGTAATAAGGATTGCAGGCTTCGCGGGCCTGGAAGAAGATGTCGGGATTCTGGGCGGTGCCGCGCAGGGTCGGATGGTTCGGGGACAGGCTGCGGGCGCGGAAGGCCTGGACGGCATCCATGTCGACCAGCTTGGCGAGGTCTTCGTAATCCGGGACTTCGATCTTCTGGATCTCATGCGAGGTGCGGAAACCGTCAAAGAAATGCAGGAACGGCACGCGGCCCTTGATCGCGGACAAATGGGCCACAGCAGCCAGGTCAACGACTTCCTGGACACTCGAGGCGGCCAGGAGGGCAAAACCGGTCTGGCGGCAGGCCATGACGTCGCCATGGTCGCCAAAGATGGAGAGGGCGTGGCTGGCGAGCGTGCGGGCGGTGACATGGAAAACGCCGGGAAGCAGTTCGCCGGCGATCTTGTACATGTTGGGGATCATCAGCAGCAGGCCCTGGGAAGCCGTGTAGGTGGTCGTCAGGACGCCGGATGCCAGCGAGCCGTGCACGACAGCCGAGGCGCCGCCTTCAGACTGCATTTCCACAACATTGACCGTCTGGCCGAAGATATTCTTGCGACCTTCCTGTGCCCACTGGTCGGTGTAGTCGGCCATCGGCGACGAAGGGGTAATCGGGTAAATTCCGGCCACTTCCGTAAAGGCATACGATGAGTAAGCCGCTGCGGTGTTGCCGTCCATGGTCATGTACTTTTTCTTGTTTGCCATGAGACTCTCTCCTTTAATGGTATTGCGGGTCAGCGCAACGAGTTGATTTGAACCAAATGGTATTATAGCATATATCTTCTGCTGTGAAAACCAAAAACAACCGATTGGTCAGACCAAATTCGCAAGAAATTTTGCCGTAATTCAAGCGGGATTGGCGGTCAAGGCAGCGAACGGGTTTGGCAATTATCAGCAGGAACCGTAACCAGCGTCATCTTCCGGCAAACCGGCTCTGGATTATAATGATTCCAGTATCTTGCCCTTGCTTCCGGGAATGATTATCAGGGTACGGGATGGTGATATCCGATGATTCTGCCGCAGACAGCGAACAAGCTCAATTTTCCGGCCTGGCTGAAGCCGGCTTTGGCAGTCAGTCTCCTGGTCCTGGTCTTCTTGCTTGGCTCCGCCGGTTGTGCCGGCCAAAAGACAACTGTTCATGTTCCGCCCGGCGAATCTTTCACGCTGGGCATCGGTCAGAGCTCGGAGATCACCGGCGAGGACCTGCGCATCACTTTCAACGAGGTAATTGGCGACAGCCGCTGCCCGAAAAACGCGGTCTGCATCTGGTCGGGCGTGGTCAGCTTCCAGGTTACCCTCACCTACCGCGGCACCGCCTATCCCCTGGCTCTGAAACAACCCGGGCTGACTGATCAGGCCGAAGACCGTTTTTTCGACTACAGCCTGACCTTTCGCATCGACCCCTACCCCAGCGCCGGCGAAACGGTCAAACCGCAGGATTACCAGCTAACCATGACGGTAAGTAAATGACGAAATGCAAATGACCGCCGACAGCCAGGTTGCCCCGGTGCGGCGGTCATGATCGGAATTGTTCATTGCCGGCGTGCGATTGGCTAATTTGCCGTTCAGGCTTTCAGGCTTTCGGCCAGACCGGTGAAAATGATCCCCAGCGCCATGGCGCCGGCGTCAGGATAATTCAGGCTGCGTTCGCCGACATAGGAGGCGCGGCCGCGCGAGGCGATCATCTGGCGGGTCTTTTCGGCGCCGTCGCGGGCTGCCGCGGCGCCGGCCTGCAGAGCGTCCGGAATTTCGTGACCTGCTGCGGCCGAGGCTTTGAGTGCTTCGACCGTGGGGATCAGGGCATCGAGCAGGGTCTTGTCGCCGAGCTTCGCTCCGCCGCGTTTCTGGATCGCGTCGACCGCCGCCTGCAGGGCTGCGGCCAGTTCGGGCAGGCTGAGCTGGCCGGCGCCTTTGGTCGACTTGCCGAAAGCCCGGAAGGCCGAGCCCCAGATTGGGCCGGAAGCGCCGCCGCAGTGCTCGGTGATGATCATGCCGCAGTCGCTCAGGAAGGTGCCGATATCCGTCCGGTCGAGATCGTTCCAGCCGTCGCGAACCATGCGGAAGCCCTTGGCCAGCGACATGCCGAAATCGCCGTCGCCGGCGGCGGAGTCCAGCTCGCAGAACGGGACTTCATGGGTGATGATGATGTCGGTCATCGCACCGACCAGCGTTTCGATTTGCGGAAAAGTGAGTTGATTCATATCCTTGCACCTCAGGTCCGGAAAGCCGGCGTATCGGCCGGGGCGTCCAGCAATTCTTTGAGCTGGCTGTCCAGCTTCAGGATGGAGATCGAAGCGCCGGCCATGTCGATCGAGGTCATGTAGTTGCCGACGAAAGTCCGGTAGACGTTGACTTGCCTGGCGTCCAGGCATTTGCCGACGGCGTTGTTCAGGAGGTAGAGCTCCTGCAGCGGCGTGGCGCCGAAACCATTGATCAGCAGGGCGGTTTCATCGGTGGCGGCAATCGGCATATCCTCGAGGATCCGGGCGACCATGCGGGCAGCCAGTTCGTCGGCAGCGGCGATTTTTTCGCGGGCGATGCCCGGTTCGCCATGGATGCCGACGCCGTATTCCATCTCGTCCTCACCCAGGCTGAAAGTCGGGCTGCCCTTGGCCGGGACGGTGCAGGAGGTCAGGGCGAAGCCGATCGAGCGGACATTGGCGGCCGTCTTCGCGGCGACGGCGGTTACGGCGTCCAGGTCCTGGCCCTGTTCGGCGGCGGCGCCGGCCAGCTTGTGGACGAACACCGTGCCGGCCACGCCGCGGCGGCCGACCGTGTACAGGCTGTCCTTCACGGCGACGTCGTCAGCGACATAGACTTTCTGCACCCGGATGTCGTCATCGTCGGCGGCCATTTCCGCCGCGCCGTCAAAATTCATCCGGTCGCCGGAATAGTTCTTGATGATCAGCAGCGTACCTTTGTCCGATTGAGTGGCCACGATCGCCTTGTAGACCTGGATCATCGACGGCGAGGCGAAGACATCGCCGCAGACAGCCGCATCCAGCATACCGGTGCCGACATAGCCGGCGTGGGCCGGTTCGTGTCCGCTGCCGCCGCCGCTGATCAGGGTGACCTTGCCGGGATTTCTGTTCCGGCGGCTGACAATGCGGTATTTCGGGTCCAGGGCCAGTTGGGCCGGATGCGCCCGGAGCATGCCCTCGCACATTTCCAGGACGACATCTTCGGGTTTGTTGATGATCTTTTTCATGCCTGGGCGCCTCCCAGTTTGTCGGCGGTCAGGATCGCGGCATAAACCATATCCGCGTTGACCGGGAAGGGCATGTTATGGATGGTCTCGCCTTCGGCGACCGATGCGGCGGCCACCTTGCGGATCTTTTCCTCCGTGACTTCGGTGACGCCGAGGTCGGCGAGGCAGGTCGGCAGGCCGACGCTGCGGCAATAGGCCAGAACCCGGTCGAGCTCCGCCTGGGGCGCGTTCTCGAGCACCAGATGGACAATCGTGCCGAACGAGACCTTCTCGCCATGCATGTAATGGTGGGTTTCGTCCAGGACGGTCAGGCCGTTGTGGACGGCGTGGGCGGCAGCCAGGCCGCTGCTTTCAAAGCCGAGTCCGCTGAGCAGGATGTTGGCTTCGACAATATTTTCCAGAGCCGGCGTAACCAGGTTCAGGTCGCAGGCCGCCTTGGCTTTCAGGGAGTCTTCCATCAGGGTTTCAAAGCAGAGCTGGGCCAGCGCGTAGGCCGCCTTCGTGCTCTTGCCGCCCGGCATGTTGTCGGCGTTGGCGCGGACGCAGGAACGGGCCTCAAAGTAGGTGGACAGGGCGTCGCCCATGCCGGCGACCAGGAAGCGCGTCGGCGCCTTGGCGATGACCGCGGTGTCGACCAGCACGAGGTCGGGGTTCTTTTGCAGATGGGAATAAGCTTCGAATTCACTCTTTTCGGTGTAGATGATCGCCAGTTTGCTGGTCGGCGCATCCGTCGAGGCGATGGTCGGGACGATGATCACCGGTTTCCGGGTCTGGTGGGAAACGGATTTGGCGGTGTCCAGCGCCTTGCCGCCGCCGAGACCGATGATGACGTCGCATTCCTGGACATTGGCCATCGCGCGCAGCCGCTCGATTTCCCGCCGGGTGCATTCTTCATTGAAAAAGCCGCTGATCAGGCTGAAGGGGATGGCCGCCTGCGCGGCGTCCAGCTGTTCCTGGACCCTGGCCTGGTCGACCCGCGAGGCCACCAGCAGGGCTTTTTTACCGATTTCCGTGACATATTGGCCCAAATTGCGCAGTTCATTTTCACCCTGGACATACTTCGAGGGCGAGATCATCATTTTTTTCATCTTGGCAGACTCCTTCGGGATTGGTGTTGGGATCCCACGGAAACAGTCTAGCACGATGACGGGTGATGGTTCCTGTAATTTCCTGGCCAGTAATGGGAATTTGCTGTAGTAAAATAATGCCTGAAGGCATTTTATTCGGGCAGCCGGGGAACTTTTGGCAGCAATGAGAAAAAATCACACTGCCTGCGCTGTCAGCAGGCCTATCGATCCCGGCGGCGTCAAGACCGGCGGTGCAAGCTACGGTAGGCAGCCGGCGTCTCGCCGGTCAGCTTCTTGAAAACCTTGATGAAATAGCCGCTGTCGTCGAAGCCAAGATCCATCGCCAGCGGCAGGATCGGCGTGTCGGTCGCCGCCAGCAGTTCACAGGCCTTGCCGATGCGGATTTTATTAACATAGGCGGCCAGATTGTCGCCGACCACCTTGTTGAACAACTTGCTGAAATAGCTGGCGCTGATGTTGCAACGGGCTGCCATCTCGTCGAGGCTGATACTCTGGCTGAAGTGGTCCCGAATGTAGGCCAGCGCCGGCTTCAGGATGATGTTCTCCGCCTGGGCGGCTGCGGCAGTCGCTATTCCGGCAGCTTCGGCGGCCGGCGGTTTCTGCGGATCTGCCGCGCCAGCCGGGAATTCCGTTTTGCCGTTCGACACAGGCGCTGCCGGCAGACCCGGCTTGGCTAAAACGAGCCCAGCCGCCGGTGTCTGGTCGCCGAGGCGATCCATCAGCCGGATCTTCAGCAGGGCTTCCTCGACGATATAATTGCTGATCTGCCGCATCATGTCGGCATTGGCGCGAATCCGGTCCATAGTCATCAGCGGAAGCTGACCATAGAGCGTGGCCATTTCCAGATTGGTCTGCAGGAATGCGGTCTGCTTCCGGCCGGCCATCAGCTGGTCCAGGCTATCCTTGTCCGCCTCGTCGATCAGGCGGACCTGTCCGGCCATGATCGCGCCGATATACTGGCCGTGGACAATGATCGGCACGGCAAAGTCCAGGATGCCCATATGGCAAAGATAAATATAGGGCCGGCCGAGGCGGGTTGCCTCCAGTCCGCCGTGCGCGTCGCATTTCTCGCAGATGGGGCCGAAGTCGGCCGAGGAACGGACCTGCTGGCAAAATGCGCTGCACCGGCTGTGCCGGGTCACGCGGTTGCCCTGGTAGTCGACCGTCACCATCGCCATTTCCGTGGCCGCCGCCATGGCGTCCTGGATCTGCTCGAAATTCCGGATATTCAAGATGTAGTTGAGATCAAGCTCGTTGCGGCTGGTTCCGGACATCTGCTCCTCCGGCGCCTGAGCGCCACTGCCAAAGGCCGGGCTTCCGGATCATCCGGCCGGCGGGACGGCTGAAAGCCGTACTGCCCGCCGGCCGGTACTTGACGAAAATCAGACATGTTCCGGCAATCAGCCGGCGATCAGGCTCCGGCCGGTCATCTGCGGCGGGACGGGCAAGCCCATCAGGGACAGCATGGTCGGCGCCAGATCGGCCAGGCGGCCTTCCTGCAGCGGCATCCGGCCATCGCCGACGACAATCAGCTCGACCGGCAGCGTGGTGTGCGCGGTAAAGGGTCCCTTGGTCTCCGGGTCGATCATCTGCTCGGCGTTGCCGTGGTCGGCGGTGATCAGAGCAATGCCGCCCTTGGCCAGGACTGCTGAGACAACCTCGCCGACGCAGGTGTCGACGGTCTCCACCGCTTGGACTGCGGCGTCGAAGAAGCCGGTGTGGCCGACCATGTCGCAATTGGCAAAGTTCAGGATGATCACATCATAACGGTCGGACTCGATCCGGCGCACAGCCTCGGCGGCCACCAGCGGCGCGCTCATTTCCGGCTGCAGGTCGTAAGTCGCCACCTTGGGCGACGGGATCAGGCAGCGGTCCTCGCCGGGATATTCTTTCTCGGCGCCGCCGTTGAAGAAGAAGGTCACGTGCGGGTATTTTTCCGTCTCGGCGATCCGCAGCTGGGTCAGGCCAAGGTTGCTGATGTATTCGCCGAAGGTGTTGTCCAGCGATTCCGGCCGGTAGGCCACCAATAAACCGGGGAACTGGTCAAAGGAAGCGTCATACTGGGTCATCGTAACATAGCAGAGGGGGAAATGTCCCCTGGGTAAGGTAAAACCCGTGAAATCCGGCTGCATGAAGGCACGGGTGATTTCGCGGGCGCGGTCCGGCCGGAAATTGAAGAAAATGACCGAGTCGTTGGCCTGGATTGTCGCGGTCGGCAGTCC
>JAEXPB010000383.1 GCA_023438965.1 Bacillota bacterium
GGATCTACCAGGGGCTTTCGGCGGAGGACTACCTCGCCCGGGCCTATGAGCGTCTGCAGCAGTTCAGCGGTTGCGAACCGGCTGCGCGGTAAACGCAAGGCGGCGTGAAATAGCCGTTGACAGATGATTGCCGTTAAATTATGATGACCTTAGCAAGCTATATAACTGGCGGAAGTGGAATAAACCACATGGAATATAGCACACGCAAGCCGACCGCCTGGGCAGACCGTCCAGGCGGTTTTTATATGTAGAAAGCAGGTATGTGTATGGCTCAGGAATTATTGCTGAAGTACGGATGCAACCCCAATCAGAAGCCGGCCCGCGTTTTTGCCGCTGAGGGCAGCCTTCCCTTTGCAGTCCTCAACGGTCAGGCCGGGTATATCAACCTGCTCGACGCCATGAACGGCTGGCAGCTGGTCCGTGAACTGCGGGCCGCCACCGGCCTGCCGGCCGCCGCGTCCTTCAAGCATGTCAGCCCGGCCGGCACCGCCCTCGGCCTGCCGCTGTCCGCGGAGCTGGCCAAAGTGTACCGGGTCGACGACCTGGAGCTGTCGCCGCTGGCTTGCGCCTACGCCCGCGCTCGCGGTGCCGACCGCATGTCATCCTACGGCGATTTCGTCGCCCTGAGCGATACCGTCGATGTTTCGACCGCCCGGCTGCTCAGCCGCGAAGTGTCCGACGGCATCATTGCGCCGGCTTATGAGCCGGAAGCCCTGGAGATCCTGAAAAAGAAGAAAAAGGGCGCCTACACGATCATCCAGATCGATTCGGCTTACGAACCGGCGGCGATCGAGCGGCGCGAGGTTTTCGGCATCACCTTCGAGCAGGGGCACAATACGGTCGCGATCGACCGGTCCCTGCTCGGCAACGTGGTTTCACAAAACAAAGACCTGCCCGAGGCAGCGGTCCGCGACCTGATCATCGCCCTGATCACGCTGAAATACACCCAGTCCAACTCGGTCTGCTATGCGCTGGACGGCCAGACGATCGGCATCGGCGCCGGGCAGCAATCGCGCATCCACTGCACCCGCCTGGCGGGGACCAAGGCCGACAACTGGTTCCTGCGCCAGCACCCGGCGATGCTGGGGCTGGATTTCCTGCCGACCGTCGGCCGGGCTGACCGGGACAATGCCGTCGATCAGCTGCTCCAGGATGACGAGGCCAGTTCGGCCCGCCTGCTGCAGGAATGGCCCTCGACCTTCGCCAGCAAGCCCGTGCGCCTGACCCCGGCTGAGAAAGCCGCCTGGCTGAAGCAGCTGAGCGGCGTCTCCCTCGGTTCGGATGCCTTCTTCCCGTTCGATGACAATATCGAGCGCGCCGCCGGCAGCGGTGTCCGCTATGTCGCCGAACCCGGCGGCTCCATCCGCGATGACCTGGTGATCGATGCTTGCGACCGTCACGGCATGGTCCTGGCCTTCACCGGTCTGCGGCTGTTCCACCACTGAGAAAATACAAAGGATGTGACGAATATGGCAGAACAGCCGCTGCTCCTGGACGGTAAAACCCTGTCCCGCGCCATCGAGGCCAACCTGCGCGACCGCGTCGCGCAACTCAGGGAAAAGACCGGTAAAGTGCCGGTTCTGGCCACGATCCTGGTCGGCGCCAATCCGTCTTCCATCACCTATGTCAACATGAAAGCCAATGCCTGCGCCCGGGTCGGCATCGAGTCGATGCGGATCGAGCTGCCGGAAATGACCACCACCGGCGAACTCATCCAGACGATCAACAAGCTCAACCACGATGACCGGGTTTGCGGCATCCTGCTTCAGCATCCCGTTCCGGCGCAGATCAACGAGCAGAAATGCTTCAATACGATTGCCCTGGAAAAGGACGTGGACGGGGTCAACACCGGTTCTTTCGGCGCCATGACCATGCAGATGGACGGCTTTGTCAGCGCGACGCCGCTGGCGATCATGACCCTGCTCAAGCATTACCAGATCGAATTGGAAGGCAAGAAAGCCGTCGTGGTCGGACGCAGCCCGATCCTGGGCAAGCCGGTCGCCATGCTGCTCCTGAATGAAAACGCCACTGTAACGATCTGCCATTCCCGAACCCGCAATCTGCCGGAAATCCTGCGCCAGGCTGACATTGTCGTGGCCGCGGTCGGCAAGCCCCGCTTCATCCAGGCCGATTGGGTGAAAGACGGTGTGGTCCTGGTCGATGCCGGTTATAACACCGGCAATGTCGGCGACATCGACCTCGAGCAGGCCGCGCCGAAATCCAGCGCCTATACGCCGGTGCCCGGCGGCGTCGGTCCGATGACCATCGCCAGCCTGATCACCCAGACTGTCGTAGCCGCAGAGCGGAAGTGGCTGATGTTCTGATTCGGCGCGTCTACTTCGCCTGGCGCCGGAAGCGGGCCGGGATGAAGGAGAAGACCAGCGTCCCGTCGTCTGCTGCGACTCGTTCCAGGTCGCGCCGCCAATGCGCATGACTTCGCCGATGTCCTTCTTGAGATCCGTCAGCTTGCCGGGATCGCGCGGCAGGTTGAACGGATGGTTGACCGGCCAGCAGATGGTATAAGGGCTGTATTGCGGAT
>JAEXPB010000391.1 GCA_023438965.1 Bacillota bacterium
GCCGAGACCCCAGGACAGGGTCGAGAGAATGGTCAGGAAGCCATAAGTGGCGGCGGCGCCGAAGACCGGCTTGCCGTCGGCGACTTTCTGGACGCCGTCGGCCAGCGCCGGCGTGGCGATGCCGAAGAATTCCATGAAGCCGGGTATCTTCTGCGCGTTGGCAATCACCGCGGGGATGCCGCCGGCATGGGTGATGCCGGCAACCAGGGCAACAGCCAGGGCGACAATCATGACGATGCCCTGCATGAAATCCGAGGCGCTCTCGGCCAGGAAGCCGCCGATGAAGGTGTAGGAAATGACGAAGATCGCCCCGGCGATCATCATGGTCTGGTAATTCGTGTTAAACAGGGAGCTGAAGAGCTTGCCGACCGTGACGAAGCAGCTGGCGGCGTAGACTGTGAAAAAGACCAGGATGAACAGCGCCGCGATGGTCATGATGACTTTTTTCTTTTCTTTAAAGCGGTTGCTGATGAATTCGGGGATCGTGATGGCGTCACCGGCCACGACCGAATAGCTCCGGATCCGTTTGGCGACGAACAGCCAGTTGAGGTAGGTGCCGATCAGGAGACCGATGGCCGTCCAGATCGCATCGCTGAGACCATAGAAGTAGGCGACGCCGGGCAGGCCCATCAACAGCCAGCCGCTCATGTCGGACGCCTCGGCGCCCATGGCGGTGATCCACGGACCCATGGCGCGGCCGCCGAGGAGAAAGTGTTTCGTGCTTTGCGAAGCCCGTCGGGCATAATAAATGCCAATGCCGATCACGATCGCGATATAGATCAGCATGGCGATGAGAATCTGAATGCTTTTTCCGTCCATTTGCTTTTTCCTTATTCTAGATGTCCGGGCATCAGGATACCCGGCCGGGCAGGGAAAGCCCCTGCCGGAGGGTTATCCGGCAGGGGTCTTTCAGGTTGGCGGACAAGGGTTGACCGCTGGTGCGGGCTGACCGGCCGCGGCTTCAGATCTTGGGGATGATGGTCTGCACGCGCTTCAGGCGCGGGGCGAGGAGCAGGACCACGAAGGGGGTCAGGGCGATCGGGGCCACGTCGGCAATGCCGATCCAGACGACGCAGTACCAGTAATCGAGGCCGGTGAAGTAAGCCAGCGAAAGACTGGTGGAAAGGATCATCAGGACGCCGAACAGGACGGACCAGAACATGCAGACGCCGATGAACTTGCCTTTGGCTTCGTTCATCCAGGCATCCAGGGACTTGTTTTTCAGCATGAAGAAAGCGGGCAGGGCAGCGCTCAGGCCGACCGTGATGCCGTCAGCCAGCAGGGTGTGCGGGGCGATGAAGTAGCCGCCCAGCAGCGACCAGACGAGGGTGCCGATATAGCCCGAGAAGAAGCCGGTCACCGGCCCGAAGAGGAAGCCGATGGTGGTGATCATGAAGGCGAAGGTGCGGAAGTGGACAGCGCCGGGAATCAGGGGGATCGGGCTGCCATAAGCCCACAGGACGCCGGTCAGGACACCGAAGATGACGAAGAAGATGATGTTGACGAAGGTGAATTTGGACTTGGATTTCTGTTCGATCGGGTTTGTGCTGGGCATGTTTTTCTCCTCCTAATAATTTGTTTTTGCAAAAGCGGATATGATATCCATCAGCTCCCGGACCGCATAGTCGAAGAGCCTTTTGCCTTTTTCGGCGGTGGCCAGCGTCGGGGCGCCGATGACGCCGCTCCTGGTCACATCGCTGGTCTTCCAGCCGGCATTATAAGGGCCGAAGACCGTGACATAGTCGTTGTCGCGCAAACAGGCGACCGGATCCTCGTCGACAGCCAGCTCCATATGCACCGCCTGCGGCTGGATATGAAGCATCAGCGAGGTTTCCAGCTCACAGGCGTGGAAGACGCCATATTTACCGGACTCTTTCAAATCAGCGAGCCCTTTGGCCCAGAATGAGGTGAACCACCAGTCAAAAACGAAGACATCGAGGTCAAAATCGATCCGCAGGTCACGGCTGATCAGGTTCAGCATGTCGGTGTTGCCGCCATGGCTGTTCAACAGGACCAGCTTGCGGAATCCGCTCCTGGCGATCGCGCCGGCGATGTCATGCAGCATGGCGTAATAGGTCTGCGTCCCGAAAGTCAGGGTGCCGGCAAAGCCCATATGCTCGTTGCTCTTGCCGATCCGGAGCTGGGGGGCGAAAATCAGGCTGCCCTGGTCAAAATGCTCTCCAGCGGCAATCTGATTGATCAGGGCGGCCAGGATGATGGAATCGGTGCCAACCGGCAAATGGGCGCCATGCTGCTCCGTCGCGGAAGTGGGCAGGAATACGATTGCCGACTGCTTGTCAATGGCGGCGATCTCGTCCCGGGTCAGGTTTTCCCAAAAAGCAATCATAACCATATCCTCCTTGCGCTTGATTTACAGCGGAATGTAAAACAAGATCTGCAATACGATCGTCGCGGCTGTCGCGATCACAGTGACCGCGGCGAACACCACGTCGCGGTAAGTGGTGCGGATAACCTTGTAAGAAGTCCGGCGAACTTTGAAATCCAGCTTGTAGTAATGCATGGCCAGCGAAATCGAGTGACCTTTGCCCAGAACCCGGAACATCAGCGGCAGGGAAACAATGACATAGTTCCGCATCTTGGCCAGGGCGCTGCACTGCTCGACCTCCAGGCCGCGTGAGCTCTGGGCCTCCATGATGGTGGCAAATTCCTTGACGATGATCGGAATGATCTGGAATACCAGACCGATGCCGAAAGCCAAGGCATAAGGCACCCGCCAGGAGCGAAGACCGAGGATGATCTGGCTGAAGTTGGTGGACAGGATGACGGTATAGAAAGCAGAGATCATCAGGAAGACGCGGACGGCGAGGACAGCGCCTTTATAGAAATCAAACCATTCCAGGCTGAAGGTGACGGGGTTGTTCAGCAGCGTGAAGGTATTCTGGCAGATGACCGGACCGCTGTTGACCCGGAAAGCCCCGAGCACCAGCCAGAGCAGGAAAATGAACAGCAGAAGGACCTTGACCTTCTGCAGCAGGATGAACATATAGGAAACGATACGTCCGGGTATCCAGATCGCCAGGTAGACCAAACCAAGGAAAAGCAGGGCCACGCCGCTCTTCACGAAGGATGT
>JAEXPB010000480.1 GCA_023438965.1 Bacillota bacterium
CGCGGCGGCATCTCCGTTGGTCGCAGCGCCTTCGTCCGTTTCGACTGTCCCGCTGTCCTGGCCGGCCGGGTCCGGCCGGACGCGCATCTTCTCGCGCAGGCCGGCGGCCAGTTCCGGCCAATCCAGAACGACCGGCTTGTTCGAATCGAGATAAACCATGGCTGATTTGTGAATCTTAGCCAATGAGCTCCTCCTCCGATCCGCGTGAGATGACCACCTCGCCGGCCTCTTCCAGGCGGCGGATGATGCCGACGATCTTCTGCTGGGCCATTTCGACATCCTTGAGGCGGACCTGACCCTTGACCGCTATCTCGTCTTTAATCATTTCCTGCATGCGCTTGGACATGTTTTCGAAAATGAAATCCGCCACCTTGGACTTGACGCCCTTGAGGGCCATCACCAGGTCGTCGTTGCCGACTTCCTTGAGCACGCGTTGGATGGAGATCCGGTTCAGCTTGCTGATGTCTTCAAAGAGGAACATCTTGCTGCGGATTTCGTCCACCAGTTCCTGGTTCTGTTTGCCCAGACTTTCCAGAATATATTTTTCGGTGCCGCGGTCGATGGCATTCAGGATGTCGACCGTGGTGTTGATGCCGCCGATGCGGGTATAATCCGAAACACCCAGGGACAGCAGCTTCTTCTCCAGGATGCGTTCGACTTCCTTGATATGTTCCGGGGATGTCTTCCCCATCCGGGCGATCTTAGCGACAACGTCGGCCTGGATTTCCGGCTGGAGAGAGGCCAGGATCGCCGCCGACTGGCGCGAATCCAGGTAGGACAGGATCAGGGCGATCGTCTGCGGCTGCTCGTGCTGGATGATGTTCAGCAGTTGGGTGGCGTCCAGGCGACGGGCGAAGTCGAACGGCCGGACCTGGAGCGAAGCGGTCAGCTTGCCGATCAGCTCGAAGGCCCGCTGCTGGCCGATCGCCTTGTTCAGGATTTCGCGGGCATATTCGATGCCGCCTTCCAGGATATAGTTCTGGGCCTGGTAGGCTTCGTTGAATTCCTTGAGCACATCATTCTGGGTTTTGGTGTCGATCTTGCGCATGTTGGCGATTTCCAGGGTCAGCTGCTCGATCTCTTCCTCGTTGAATTGTTTGAGAATCCTGGACGAACAATCCTTGCCCATGGCAATGAGCAGGATGGCCGCTTTTTCACGGGCTGTACGGGTGCTGCGCGCGTATGCCATTCTGCTCACCCCTGCTCTTCCGCCAGCCAGCTGCGCAAAATCGACGCCGCCAGCTCGGGATTGTTTTCAAAGTAAGAAGCCACGATCCGTTTTTCGTCGGCGCCCTGCTCGGTCAGCATCGACATGGTCACCCGCGTACGCTGGCGTTCCGCCTCATCGGCATCGGCCGGCCCGGTCGCTTCGGCCAATGCCTCAGCCGGTTCACGCCGCAGGGACGGCATCAATTCCAGGATCTCCTCGTCCTTGCCGGCGGCCAGCGCAATTTCCCGGCGGCCGGACTTGCCGCGCGCGAAGCGGACCAGGCTGACGAACAAAACAAGGAACAGGAGCAAGCCGGCGCCGAGCAGCAGGTAGAACCGGGTCCGCTGCCACTGCAGCGCCTTTTCCTGCACCTTTTGGTAACTGGTCCAGGTGCTGCCCTGGGTAGCCAGCCCTTTGAAGGGCATTTTCTCGACCGTGATATAGTCGGCTGAAACACCGACCGCGGCGGCAATCAGCTTCTTGACGTTTTCGGTATAATTGGCCGCGGCAGTGCCGTCATCGTTGATGACCACGGAGACGCTAAGCCGGCTGATGGTTCCCTGGGCTTTGACCAGATGCTCTTTGATCGTGTTGATCTCGTAATGGATGGCTTCCGAATTTTTTTCATAAACCTGGTCGTCAACCGCAGTCACCGGATAAGTGGTTGTGGACGCGCCATTGGAATCCGTGCCGGCCTTGCCGCTGGTGCCGGGGGACTGCGTCGAGGCTTCGCGGATCTTGTCGATGCTGGCAATGATGCCGGTGCTGCTGCCGGCGTTGGGTTCGAACCGGACGCTATCGACGGTCGACTGGTCAAAGTTCAGCTGGACGCTGATTTCGGCGAGGACCTGGTCGACGCCGAAAATCGGCTGCAGAAGGGCCAGGACCTGCTTTTTCAGGCGTTCGCCGACTTCGCGCTCCATCTCCTGCTGGTTGGTGGCCTGCAGGTCATCCGACGCGGAATCGGCATTCAGGACATTCATATTGCTGTCGATGATCGAGATGCCTTCCGGCTGGAGTCCGGGTACACTTTTCTCAATGAGTTTGGCAATCGCCTGGACATTGCCGGCCGACAGCGCGGAGCCCGGCTTGAGGGTCAGCAGGACGGCGGCGGAAGCCGACTGCTTCTGGTTTTCGATCACAAAAGAGCTGGTTTCCGGTATGTTCAGCGACACGCGGGCATCCGTCACGCTGTCGAAGGTCTTGATTGCATTCTGCAGATCATCCTGCAGCTGATAGCGGCGGTAAATGGTTTTGTCCTCCTCGGTCAGGCCAAAGCCGGATCCCTGCGCCAGAATATCCAGGTTGGTGCTGTTCTTGGGATAGCCGGCGGCGGCCAATTCCATGCGAATGGAATCGACTTCGTCTTTCGGCACCAGGATTGTGTCGGTACCGCTCGCCTTGGCGTCGATTTTCTGGTCCTCCAGCTGCTGCAGGATCTCGCCGGCTTCGCTGGTCGACAGGTTGGTGTAGAGGACTTCATACTGGGTTGAATTGAGCAGCCAGGCCAGAATCGCGGCCGCCAGCAGCAGGCAGGAGCCGACGACAATGAAAAGCCGCCGTCTGGCGCTGTCCGTCTTTTGCCAGAAGGCAACGATTTTCTTGGCTGTCGTGCCGATAATGCCCAATGAATCCAGAATGCCGGTGCTGCTCACTGCAAATTCGCCTCATTTTCAAGATAATCGCTGTTCCGTGTGCGTGGGCGTTTGACGGATGATGTACTGGATGATGTGCAGGATGGTTGGCTGCTACACTTGCATTTGCATGATTTCCTTATAGGCGTCCAGGACCTTGTTGCGCACCTGCAGGGTGAGCCGGAGGGCGACTTCAGCCTTCTCCGCGGCCAGGACCACCTGGTGGATGTTGGTGTTTTCGCCGGTCAGCAGCGCGGCATTTTCGGCGCCGGCAGCCGAACTGGCTGCTTCGGTCCCGGCCAGGGCTTGATTGATCAAGTCGGCAAAGCCGGTCGACAGGTTCGCGGATGCGGTTGAAGCAGCTGTCGGGCTGGTCGTCTGGGTGCGGGTCGTGAGAAGCTGCGTATTGATGGTGTCCATGTATGTCATGGTTCTCTACCTGCCTGTCTGCCGGTCATTCCGGCGCCGGTTGCTTGATTCAGCCGCTGATTTCCAGTGCTTTGACTGCCATCCGCTTGGTGGCGTTCATCACGGTCAGGTTCGCTTCATAGGACCGGGAAGCCGAAATCAGGTCGACATATTCGGTTGTGACATCGACATTCGGCATCCGGACATAGCCGTCGGCGCCGGCATCGGGGTGTGTTGGATTGTAAACCAGCTGAAAGGGCGTGGTGTCCGCTTCGGTCGCCACGACTTCCACGCCGGTCACCGGGCTGCCCTCCGCCGCAACGCCGGCCAGGATGCCGGCGAAATCAGCCTGCTGGCCCAGAACCGTTGTCCGACGCTGATAGGGCCCGCCGTCAGCCGTGCGGGTGGTGTCGACATTGGCGATATTCTGGGCGATGACGTCCATCCGGAAGCTCTGGGCGGTCAAGCCCGATCCGCTGATGTCCATTGACTTGAAAAAGCTCATGGGATGCTACCTCCGCGGCCGTTCCGCTTATTTGCCTTCGCTGATGATCAGTTTCAAACGGCCGATTTCCTTGGCGGCCGCATAGGACAATGTGTCATAGAGACTCGAATTCTTGGCCAGCTCGGTCATTTCATAATCGATGTCGACATTGTTGCCGTCCATGCGCAGCGAGGTGCGGTCATTGACAACCACTTGCGCCTGCAGCGAATCGGTGTCGGTCATGGGCGCGGATGGCGCCTGAACAGAATCCAGGAAGGTGCTGTAAGCCGCCGGCGCCGCAGCCGCAGCAGAACCCTCGGCCAGGGCGTCACGGAACATCGATGTAAAGGAGACGGTGCGGGATTTATATTCCGGCGTATCGGCATTGGCTATGTTGCCGGCGATCACATCATTTTTCAGCCAGGAAGCATCCAGGCCCTTTTCCAGGATATTGACCTGATTCAGCAAGCGATCGAGCATGGTCATCCCCCCACTATCCCGCTTTCGGCTGGCCAAAAGGGCAACCGGAAACAGGAAGCCTTCGTCTGACTTCCGTGTCGGAAATAACGCATCCTTGCTGCATAACTGAATAAGCCACCGGATGTTGAAAATATCCGGGCGGCCGACTGCTTGACAGGCGAACTAAAAAAACCAGAATCATCCATCCCTGATGATCCCGGCCGGCGCCAACAATTGCTTCGGACGAAAAAAAAACAATGGCCAGAATTCAGCCATTGTTAACGAATCGGGATAAATCCTGGATCCGGTAACTGGCTACCATAGACATCTGTCTTTAGGCCCTTAGTTTTGCGTCACAGGTTTTCACCTGTTTTGCCTTTGTCGGTTTTCGGTCAAGTCAAGTTTTGTCATTATAATAGCGATGAATATTTCGATTGTCAATATAGTTTGAAAAAAAATATCATCTGTCAGATAATTGAAACAGATTGGCAATTATTAAGGTATCTGGCCGTAAATCCCGGTCCGGATCAAATCGTCCTCACTCGGCGCCGTGATCAATACCGCTTTCTCTTTACCATAATAGACAAATAAACTTCCTGCAGCTGCGGCATGAGCCTTTCCGTCAGTCAACACTTTTTTTATATCACTTAAATCATGTGCGCCGCCGCACGCCGTTACGGGTATGGATACCGCGTCGGCTACCGAGCGGACCAGCTCCAGGTCATAACCTTTCATGACACCGTCATTATTAATCGAGTTGATCAGGATTTCCCCAGCGCCCAGCTTCTCGGCAAATCTGGCCATCTCGATCGGGTCCTTGCCGGTTTTTTCCGTACCGCCGCGATAATAGCAGCGGTACTTGCCGAAAATGTCGGTTTTCGCATCGATGGACACGACGACGCTCTGACTGCCGGCATATTTGACCGCAAGGGCGATCAATTCCGGGGCCTGGTAAAATGCGGTGTTGAGGACCACTTTTTCATAGCCGATGCGGAATACTGTCATGATCTGATTGATATTGGTCAAGCCGCCGCCGTAACTCAGGGGCATGAACGCTTCGCTGGCAATGTCCTTGATAAAGTCGAAATTCGGCCCGCGGTTGTTTTTGGAAGCGCAAATGTCCAGGACGCACAGTTCATCCACGCCCTTGCCGTTGAATATCTTCACGGCATTGATCGGGTCGCCCAGATATCTGGGGCTGCTGAACTTGACAGTCTTGACCAGATCCTGTTCCGCGATCAGCAATAAGGGAATTATCCTGGGTCGATTGTACATCTTCACACCCTGAATGCAAAATTCTCGAGCAGCTTCATCCCGTACTTGTGGCTTTTCTCCGGGTGGAACTGCACGCCATAGATATTGCCGCGTTTGACCGCTGCAGTGAATTCATAGC
>JAEXPB010000504.1 GCA_023438965.1 Bacillota bacterium
CGTTCGTCTAGTGCCGATGGACTGCCGGACTGCTGCACGGCATTCATGAAAGATTAACATAACAGCCATGATTTACCCGGCCTGTTGATTGACAGCGCGGGATCATGGTGGTAAATTATCTTTAGCACTCTGGAAGCCGGAGTGCTAAACCACTGAGAGGAGGCACCCGGGCTCATGCCGCTGGACGATCGGAAGAAGAATATCCTGAAAGCCATTATCGACGACTATATCGCGACGGCTGAACCGGTGGGCTCCAAATCCTTGGTCAGCAAATACCAGATCAATGTCAGTTCGGCCACTGTCCGCAACGAGATGGCCGAGCTGGAAGAATTGGGCTACCTTGAGCAGCCGCATACATCAGCCGGTCGCATCCCTTCCGACCTGGGTTATCGGGCCTATGTCGACAGCCTGTTGCGGGTGGAGGAACTGACCGACGACGAAGCGGAGAAGATCCGCGTCTATATGCGGAACAGCATCGACGAGCTGACTGGCCTGATTCGCAAGGCCGCCAGCATCCTTTCCGACAAGACCGGCTATACATCGCTGGCCCTGTCGCCCCAGCTGCGGCGCAGCCACCTGAAACAAATCAAGATCCTGATGATCGAACCGGGGCGGGCCCTGGTGGTGGTGGTCCTGTCCGCTGGCGTTGTCAAGGACCGGCTGGCGCGGATTCCCGAAATTCTTGATGCCAGCCAGCTGATCCAGATCGCCGCGGCGATTGAGGATGGCTTGTCCGGCATGATGCTGGACGACATCACGCTGGTGACCGTCACCTCGGCCGCGCGCAACACCCAGCTGCCGGACAGCTTGCTGAACCAGGTCCTGTTCGAGGCCTATGTTGCCATCAAGCAGGCCGACAATCTGGAGCTCTATATGGACGGCTCCCACAAGCTCCTGTCCTACCCGGAATTCCAGGACATTCATAAAGCCAAGGATTACCTGAACACCCTGTCGCGCGACGGCATCATTGCCGGATACATGAACGAGCTGAAGGAGCCGGAGATCCTGGCCGGGTCCGATGCGGAGACCGTCCGGCCGGACGGCGGACCGCTGATTGCCGACCAGCCCGAGCGTCCGACCTACACCGTGCGGATCGGCCAGGAGATCATGCTCGAGGGACTCAAAGACTGCAGTTTTGTCACCACCACCTACAAAATGGGCGATGTCGTCGCCGGCCGCATCGGCGTCATCGGGCCGCGGCGCATGACATACGGCAAGGTCATATCCAATATCAGCTTTGTCAAGCAAACCTTGAATGAACAAATCAGGCGTCTGGCCTGCGGTGAAGATAGAATGGAGGTTCATCAGAAATGAAGAAGAGCAGAAGTACCGGCCAGGAAGCGGAAGCAGCCGGACAGAATGCGGAATGCCGGGAAGCGCAAGCGGCCGGGCAGGAAAATCCAGCCGGCGAGCCTGCTCCGGGCCAGCCCGAAATTGCGGCCGGCGAACCGGCCGAAGACAAGCAAGCCGGGCACTGCCAGGAGCTGGAAGCTGCGCTGGCGGCCAAGGAGAAGGACTTTACCGCGCTGTCCGACAAATATTTGCGTCTGGCGGCGGAATACGATAATTTCCGCCGGCGCAGCCAGAAAGAAAAGGACGCCCTGTATGCCGATTCGATCACCCTGGTGATCAAGGAGATCCTGCCCATCGTGGACAACCTCGAGCGGGCGGGTCTGGCGGCGGCCCAATACGACCATGAAGACGCACGCAAGATTGCCGAAGGCATCGCGTTGATCCAGAAACAAGTCGAACAGGCGTTCAGCAAACTGGGCGTCTGCACCATCGACAGCGTCGGCCAGCCGTTCAATCCAACCCAGCATGAGGCCGTCCTGCATGTCGAAGACGACAGCGTCGGCGCGGCGACTGTGGTGGCCGAGCTGCAGAAAGGCTATCGCCGCGAGGACCGCGTGATCCGTCACAGCATTGTCAAAGTCGCCAACTAGAAAAAATGCCGGAACCGCTGCGGCGGCTTACCGGTTGACTGATATCCGGAAAAGTTGAAATTAATACACCCACACATTCAGGAGGGACAAACATATGGCAAAAATTATCGGTATTGATCTGGGCACAACCAATTCCTGCGTCGCCGTCATGGAAGGCGGCGAACCGGTGGTTATCCCGAATGCGGAAGGCAATCGGACGACACCTTCGGTCGTGGCTTTCACCAAAACCGGCGAGCGGCTGGTCGGCCAGGTCGCCAAGCGCCAGGCCGTCACCAATCCCGACCGGACCGTCATGTCCATCAAACGGGAAATGGGCTCCAACCACAAGGTCAATATTGACGGCAAGCAATACTCGCCCCAGGAAATTTCGGCGATGATCCTGCAGAAGCTCAAGTCGGATGCCGCAGCCTATCTCGGCGAGCCGGTCACCCAGGCGGTCATCACGGTTCCGGCCTATTTCAGCGACGCCCAGCGCCAGGCTACCAAAGACGCCGGCAAGATCGCCGGCCTGGACGTCCTGCGCATCATCAACGAGCCGACAGCCGCTTCGCTGGCTTACGGGCTGGATAAGGAAACCGACCAGAAAATACTCGTTTTCGACTTGGGCGGCGGCACCTTCGATGTCTCGCTGCTCGAAATCGGCGACGGCGTTTTCGAAGTGCTGGCCACCAACGGCAATAACCGCCTCGGCGGTGACGACTTCGACATGAAGATCGTCGACTGGCTGATCGACGGCTTCCGCCGTGAACAGGGCATCGACCTGCGCAATGACAAGATGGCCATGCAGCGTCTGCGCGAAGCTGCGGAAAAGGCCAAGATCGAGCTCTCCGGCGTCACCACCTCCAACATCAACCTGCCGTACATCACCGCCGACGCGTCCGGCCCGAAACACCTCGACACCACGCTGACCCGCGCCAAATTCGACGAGCTGACCATGGACCTGGTGGAGAAGACCATGGGCCCGACCCGCAACGCGCTGGCGGACGCCGGACTGAAGCCGCAGGATATCGAGAAGATCCTGCTGGTCGGCGGTTCAACCCGCACGCCGTCCGTTCAGGAAATGGTCCGCAAGTTGTTCAACAAGGAGCCCTTCAAGGGCATCAACCCGGATGAATGCGTTGCCATCGGCGCCGCCATCCAGGCCGCGGTCCTGACCGGCGATGTCACCGGCCTGCTGCTCCTCGATGTCACCCCGCTGTCCCTGGGCATCGAGACCATGGGCGGCGTCTTCACCAAGATTATCGACCGCAACACCACCATTCCGACCAAAAAGAGCCAGATCTTCTCCACGGCCGCCGACGGACAGACCCAAGTGGAAGTCCATGTCCTGCAAGGCGAGCGCGAGATGGCGGCGTACAACAAGACCCTGGGCAAATTCAACCTCGATGGCATTGCCCCGGCGCCGCGCGGTGTCCCGCAGATCGAAGTCACCTTCGACATCGACGCCAACGGCATCGTGCATGTGTCCGCCAAGGACCTGGGCACCAGCCGCGAAC
>JAEXPB010000520.1 GCA_023438965.1 Bacillota bacterium
AAATGCATCGTCGGATGGCAAACCGGAACAGGCCATGCTGAAATCCTGCCAGACCAGCAGTCCCTTTTCATCGCACAGATCGTAGAAGCGGTCGGATTCATAGACATTGCCGCCCCAGCAGCGCAAAGCGTTGCAGCCGCAGGTGCAGACCAGGTCGATCGCCCGGTCCGCCCGGCTTTCGTCGAGGCTGTGCAGAGCGGACAGCGGCACCCAGTTGGAACCGCGGATAAAAATCCGTTCGCCGTTCACTTTGGCCACGAACTGCTGCGGCTTGTCGAGATCGAAGCTGGCTTCGATCGTGGCCTGGCGGATGCCATAACGGAACTCCCGCTGATCGCAGACTCGGCCATCGCGCAGCAGCGTCACCTGGATCTGGTAAAGGTTGGCTTCGCCGTAGCCGCGCGGCCACCAAAGCTTCGGATTCGGCACCGCCACCCCCATCCGGTTGCTGATGAAATGGGTGTCCTGTTCGGCCAGGAAATGGCTGTCGCCGCATTGCCCTTCGATCCGCACCCGGTAAACCGGCAGGCGGGCGCAGTCGCTGGTGAAAGTGTAGGAAAGGTTGAGTCGCGCCCGGTCCGGTCCGATCTGTTCGGTAAATAGATAAAGGTCGCCCAGGCGTTCGCCGCCCCGATAGTCGATCAGCACGTCCCGCCAGAGACCGGCGGAAAGCAGCCGCGGCATGATGTCCCAGCCGAAGCTGTGCGGCGGCATGCGCAGGCGGGTGATTTCATCGGCATGCTCGCAGCCGTGGAAAGCGGCCGGATAATCCATCTGCCGGGCTTCGTTCATCGCCGAACGGATCAGAATGGCCAGCGTATTTTCGCCATCCCAGTCCAATAGGCCGCTCAGGTCGAATTCATGGGCAATCAGCATATTCGCGGTTTCGCCGACCGGCTGGCCATTCAGGCAGACGGTCGCGATCGTGTTGACCCCTTTGAGGATCAGGAAAGGCCGTTTCGCCCGCTGGGCCGGATCCGGCCGGAAGGTGCGCTCAAACAGCCAGTTGCTGTATTCGTATTTTTCAAAGCCCAGAATATTCGCTCCGACGAACGGGTCGGGCTCCAGACCGGCCGCCACCAGATCCAGCTCGACATTGCCGGGCACCGCGGCGGCGATCCGCCGATAACCGGCGGCCAGGGCTTGCTGGCCGTTGACCGGACGCTGGCCGTCGTCCTCACCGTAATAAAGATCCCAGGTTCCATTCAAGACATCCAAGACTGCCATGGTTGTACCTCCTGAAAGAGCGGTGGCTAAGCCACCTTTGTTAATTGCTTTGATTATATGGTTGTTCGAGCCATATTGTCAATTGGATTAACAAATCAGCGATCACTTTATTTGACTGGTTCCAGCTAAACAACCAGTCGCCTAATGAATGCCCTGGCTCGTCAATTCGCCGGTAAAGAACCGTTCCAGTACGATGGCAGCCGCAGCAATGATGTCCTGCTCGGGGCCGAGTGCCGAATTAAGCACCTGCCAGGTATGGATATGCCGCGTCATCGCTTTTTCGCGGGCCGCTGATTCGATCTGTTCGGCCAGCAAGGCCGGACGATAGCTGATGTCGCCGGAAAGGACCACGGCTTCCAGCTCCAGCAAGTTCATGGCATTGACCAGGCCGGCGGCCAGATAGCGTGCTTCATCAGCCACGGCCTGCTTCGCCGCTTCCTGTCCGGCCAGCGCCAGGTCAACTGCGGCGGACCAGCTGCCGGCCGCGATACCCTGCTGGCGCAGCCGCGCCAGGAAAGCCGGCACCGATGCATAAACCTCCAGGCAGCCATTATTGCCGCAACTGCAGGACGGGCCCTGCCAATCGATCGTCGTATGGCCGATCTCGCAGCCAAAGCCATTCCGGCCCCGATACAGCCGGCCATCCAGAATAATGCCGGCACCAATGCCGGTATCGACAACCAGCTGCAGGAAACTGCGGAGATTCGCGCCATGGCCGTAATTTTTCTCGGCCAGTGCCAGCGCCGTTGCGTTGTTTTCCAGAAAAGCACTGGTGCGGAAGGCTTCGGCAAAATACCGGGCAATCGGCACCTGGTGCCAGATCGGGAAATTGGGCGGATTGAGGACTGTGCCGGCATTGATGTCAACCGGGCCCGGCATATTGATGCCGATGCCCAGGATTTTCTCCGGTTGAACCGAAGCGTCGTCGATCATTGTCTGAACGGCCTTCTGCAAGATTGCCAGACAAGGTGCGGCTGACGTGCAGCCGGCAAGATCGACCGCCTGCCGTATCAGCGGATGGCCCTGAAAATTGACCAGTCCGATATGGCAGACATCACGGGCGATCGTCACCCCGATCGCCAAACGGTGATCCGGATTCAACGCCAGCAAGGTCGGTTTCCGGCCGAAGCCGGTTTCGGCGATGCCGGCTTCGCTGAGCAGGCCCTGCTGCAGCAATTCTTCGACCAGCAAGGTCACCGCCGCGCGTGTCAGGCCGGTCAGGCGCGCCAATTCCGCCCTGGACACCGGCTGGCGCCGGATCAGGTTCAGGATCAGGCGCCGGTTGCTGTCTTTCATGTCGGCGGAATTGGTTGCTCGTTGCTTCATGTTACGCTCCCGCAGGATTAGATTGATTTATTGTAGGCTATGCGCGATAATTTTGTCAAATCAATTAACTATAAGCCGCGAACAAATTGCGTCGGGCTGCAGGCTGTATATTTTTTAAATACCACGGAGAAATAATCGCTTGAGTTGAAGGAAAGCTGCATTGCCGTTTCCGTCACGGTTTTACCGCTCTGCAGCAGGTCTTTTGCTTTCTGGATTTTGCGGCTGTTTATATAATCGCGTGGCGTTACCCCGGTTCCCTCCTTGAACTTAAGCTTGAATCCCGAAGGGGATAGCTGAAAAGTCAGGCAGATATCCTCGATGTTGATCACCTGATCCAAATGATCATCGATGTATTGAAGGACCCTTCTGATCAGCTCATCGTCCCGGGGAGAGCGGTTTTGTTCGAAAAGCAGCCGGGACAGAAAACTGATCAGCATGCTCTGAGCCAATAACCGGTTCTCGGC
>JAEXPB010000021.1 GCA_023438965.1 Bacillota bacterium
CGACTGATCGACCAGCGGTGATCGTCATGCTGGGCGAGGTTTTTTACTGGCTGCTCAATATGAGCATCCTCGGCACGCTGGCCGGATTGGTCGTCCTCCTGGTCCGGGCCTTGCCCAGATTGCCGCGGCTGGTGCCCTATCTCTTGTGGGCGATCCCGTTAATCCGCCTCTGGGTGCCGGTTGGATTGAGCAGCGAATACAGCCTGCTCTCCCTGATCGCCCGCCTGACCAGCCGGACGGTTGTCATTCAGGATAATGCCGGACCGCTGCCGCCGTTGTCGATGTCCAACTTCATCATGGCGGCGGAGGATTACTTCCCGATCACCTACAAGACGAACCAGCTGGCTGGCTTCTTTGCCATTGCAGCCGTTATTTGGGGTCTGATCACCCTGGCCATGATCAGCACCGTACTGATCGCTTATGGCCTGAATCGGCGCATCATGCGGTCGGCCCGACTCTGGCGGGAGAATATCTATCTGGCGGATAGGCTACCCTCCCCGACTGTTTTAGGCCTGATCAAGCCGCGGATCATCCTGCCGGTAGCGCTGGCTGATCAGGACTTGAACTTTATTCTGCAGCATGAAAACGTGCACATCCGGCGGCACGACAATTTCTGGCGCCTGCTGGCGCTGGTTACCGCCTGCCTGCATTGGTTCAATCCCTTCATCTGGGTTTATCTGCGCTTGTACTTCGCCGATCTGGAAATGTCCTGCGACGAAAAGGTCCTGCGCCAGTGCGGCGAGGATTGCCGGAAAGCATATGCCCGCGCTTTGTTGAATTGCGAAAGCAGCAAGTCGCTCCTGACCTCGGCATTCGGGGGCGCCCGGACCCGGGACCGGATCGGGCATATCCTGGCCTATATGCCGCTGACTCTGTTTTCAGCGATCTGTTTCGCGGCCCTGATCCTGGCCATCGCCTTGATCCTGCTGACTAATGCGGCGCCCTGACACGGCGCTGTGCCGATCAAACCCAAGCATCAGCAAGCCGGTCATGATCCCGGATAACAGGATCACCGTCCAATCCACCCAAGCCAGGGGCAGATTGCCGGCTGGCTGGAAGAAAAGGCCTTGGCCGAGACGGAACAATCGGCCATCCATCAGAACCAGTTCCCCGCCATACATGGCCCCGGTGGTCGCCGCGGCCGTCAGGCCGGGCAAGATCACCGCCGACCAGATTCCCCGGCCAGCCCGAATAACACCGAGGTAAGTGCCGAAGGTTAAACCATAGACGATAAAAAACAGGCTCATCCAGGCCGCCGACTGGGCGGATAGGTTGATCTGGCCGGTCCGATAGAAGGCGGTCCGGCAGGCCAGGATACATAATCCGACAAAGGCAGTGACCAGGATCGTCAGCGCGACCAGATGCTTCCCGACTGCCCGGCGCGTCTGGATAGCCCGGGTATAGCCATCAATGAGGCCGACGACAGCCAGGATGATAATCCAGGCAATCAGGTAGAAATGCACCTTGAAGGCCGGGTTGCGCTCGGCATAGATCGGTTCGCCGATGGTGCGCAGCACTTCCGGGGTGGCGATGCACAGGCTGTACTGCCAGGATTGCAGCGGCAGCGTTTGGTAGCCCTCCACCACCTTGATCTGCTCCAGGCTGGTTTCCAGCCCCAGGAAGATGGCCGTGCCGAGAGCGGATCCGATCAATTGCGCCGACTTGGCGGTCCACCGCCAGATCAGCGGATAAACAGCGGCGACGATTAACACGGCCAAGCTCAATGGGGTATACGGGATGATGTATTTCGGGTAATCGGCGGCGGCCAGGAAGCCGTTCTGCCGGTAGAGCAAGACGGTTTGAACGCCCATATAGATCGGGTAGGCTGCCGCCGCAAGCAGGATGGCCAGAGAACTGCCATAAAACCAACGAAATTGGCGTGTCATAACAAGTCACTTCGCTTTCTGGGTGTCATAGAGCATAATCCACTCCCGGGCTGAGCCCCAGCCGCCGGCACGGCCAACACCGGTGATCTCGGCGCAGACCGCCGCCATCAGGTACTTGTCGAGACCAAAGGTCTCGGATTGACGCAGGATCGCCGTGAAACAGCCGACGGCGTCCTGGCCGCTGGCGACCAGCCGGTCATAGGTTGCCTGATGCGCTTGGATATAAACATGTGGGTTGCTGAACATTTGCAGATTCGGCATTTCCGCTGTCGTCTGGGTAATCAGGTCAATCAGGGCAACCAATTCATCACAGCTGTAGCAGGGCAGCTGGTTAACGTCATTTTTTGCTAAATAGGTCGTGAAACCCAACCATTCAAAGGGTATTTTCGTTTTCGCGTTCAGATCGCTGGAATAGAAAGACCAGAGCACATCGTGGGCGGTCAGCTCGAGGCTGTCGGTCAGCACATAGAGGATAACCGGCCGTTTGGGAATCCCATCTTCCCCGGCCAGGGTGCGTAAAAAACGATAGGGCCGGTCGCGTAAAAGGCAGCGTTCCCGGTTGCATTCAAAGGAATGAAACTGGCCGTCATAGTGCAGGTCCTGATAATAAACGCCATTATCCAGGAAATAGGCCACGCGCAGGAAGGCAGCCTGGCCTTGGGCAGATTGCGTATAGAAAGCCTGCCAGGCTGTTTCGCCGCCAGATAGTTTGCTCCCAGTATGGCCACTGCGGCCGTCGATGACCAGGCAGCCGGCGGCGAGGGCTTTCTCCGGTGAATCGTCGGTCGGCAGATCGGCAAAGCCGCGGTAATTGCCGCCTGAATCAAAAAGCAAGCCGGGGGCGGACGGTTGACTGTGACTAGGCAATACGGTTCCGCTGACCGCTGCCTGCGGAACGCAAGCGGCACTGACGATCAGCAAGAGGGCCAGTGCCAAGGTTATCGTCAGCATCTTCATGTGCATTCACCTGCGGGTTCAGCCATCCGGACAAGGCCAGGGTCAACGGCCGCTTGGCAGCTGCATCACAACCGGACGGCATAAGACTACTGCTATAGTCTTATACTATCGCAATAGTCTGTTGCTGTCAAGCTTCAATGAGTTACTGATCGGCCAAGGGAATCATCAAGCCTCCAGGTAGTCCAGCAAAGCCTCGGTTTTCGGCCGGATCTCCGCCCGGT
>JAEXPB010000140.1 GCA_023438965.1 Bacillota bacterium
CGGGCGAAGGTCCGGATTTCGTAAGGAACCAGGGCAGCCGGACGCAGGCCGCGCTCGAGGCATTCGGTGACCGCCACCAGGGTATCCAGCGATGTTATGGTTGGAATGCCATGTTCAATGGCGCGCCGGCGCAGACGGAAACCGTTGTCGCCCTTCAGACGGTTCGGGCTTTCCGTATTGATCAGCAGTTTGATCTTGCCGCCGGCGATCATGTCCAGGACATTGGGCGACCCTTCCTCAACCTTGCGGGCAAAGCTGCACGGTATGCCGTGCTTGTTGAGGTAGTTGGCCGTGCCGCCGGTGCCGAAAAGCTCGAAACCCATCCGGAACAGCCGTTCGGCCAGCGGCACCAGGTCGTGCTTGTCGCTGTCGCGCACCGTCATCAGGATACCGCTGCCGCGGGTCGGGAAGCGGAAATTGGAGGCCAGGATGGCCTTGTACATCGCTTCGCTGTATTGGGTCGACAATCCCAGCACTTCGCCGGTGCTTTTCATTTCCGGCCCCAGGCTGGTGTCGACGTCATGCAGCTTTTCAAAGGAAAAAACCGGCGCCTTGATGGCATAGACCGCCGGATAACGGGCGAAAAGGCCGGTGCCGTATTCGAAGTCCGTCAGCCTGGCACCCAGCATGATCCGGGTGGCCAGCTTGACGATCGGGATGCCGGTGACTTTGCTGATGTACGGCACAGTCCGCGAGGAGCGCGGATTGACCTCGATGACATAAACCTCGTCGTTGAACAGGATGAACTGGATGTTGATCAGGCCGATCACCTGCAGTGCCCGCGCCAGTTTCTCGGTGTGTTCGATGATGATGTCGCGGATCCGCTCGGAAATATAGGCCGGGAAGATCGAGATCGAGTCGCCCGAGTGGACGCCGGCGCGTTCAAGATGCTCCATGATGCCGGGAATCAGGACATTCTGGCCGTCGGAAACCGCATCGACCTCCAACTCGACACCCATCAGGTATTTGTCGACCAGGATCGGATGCTCCTGTTCGACCAGGTTGATGATCCGCATGTATTCGGTCATCTCCGCATCGCCGTAAACGATGGCCATGCCCTGCCCGCCCAGCACGTAGGACGGCCGGACCAGAACCGGGTAGCCGAGTTCGGCCGCGGCCTGGATCGCTTCGGCTGTGGTTCGCACGGTCGTACCGCGCGGCCGCTTGATCTGGCATTGCTCGAGAATGGCGTCGAAGCGCTTGCGGTCTTCGGCCGCGTCGACCATGTCGGCGGAGGTGCCGAAGATCGGCAGGCCCATGTCCGAGACGGCCTTGATCAGCTTGATCGCCGTCTGGCCGCCGAACTGGCAGATCGCCCCGTCCGGCCGCTCGTTCTCGATGATCGCGCGGACGTCGTCGGCGGTCAGCGGCTCGAAGTACAGGCGGTCCGAGGTGTCGAAGTCGGTGGAGACGGTTTCCGGGTTGTTGTTGGCGATGATCGCCTCGTAGCCCATTTCCCGCAGCGCCCAGACTGAATGGACCGAACAGTAGTCGAATTCGATGCCCTGACCGATGCGGATCGGACCGGAACCGAGGACCAGAACCTTCTTGCGGTCGGTTCGGACAGCCTCGTTGCTCAGATCGAAAGAAGAGTAAAAATACGGTGTGACGGCGTCATATTCGCCGGCGCAGGTGTCAACCATCTTATAAGTATGCAGCAGGCCCTGCGCCCGTCGGGCGGTCCGGACAGCATCGGCCGGGATGCCGCTCAGCTTGCTGATCCAGGTATCGGTGAAACCCTGATGCACCGCCCGGTCCAGCAAGGCCGGCTGAATGGCCGGCATGCGGGTCAGCGCCTCTTCCGTCTCGACGAGATGCCGGATCTTGTAGAGGAAGAACTTGTCGATCAAGGTCTCCCGATAGATGCGCTCCAGGTCAAAACCGCGGCGCAGCCCTTCTGCCAGCGCGAACAGGCGCATGTCGTCGGCCTGGCGGATCCGCGGCCAGAGATCGTCATCGGCCAGAGCGGCGATCAAGGGCACCTTGAGGCCCATCAGGCCGATCTCCAGCGAGCGGATGGCCTTCATCAGCGAGGCCTCGAAGGTGCCGGCGATCGCCATCACCTCACCGGTCGCTTTCATCTGGGTGCCCAGCGTGCGCTTGGCGGTGACAAATTTATCGAAGGGCCACTTCGGGATCTTGGTGACAATATAGTCGACGGCCGGCTCAAAGCAGGCAAAGGTCGTGCCGGTCACCTCGTTGGGGATCTCGTCCAGACTGTAGCCGACAGCGATCCGGGTCGCCACTTTGGCGATCGGGTAACCGGTGGCTTTGGAGGCCAGGGCGGAAGACCGCGACAGGCGCGGGTTAACCTCGATGACAGCATAGTCCGCGCTGGTCGGGTGCTGGGCGAACTGGACGTTGCAGCCGCCGACGATGCCCAGCTCGGTGACGATCTTCAAGGCGGCGGTGCGCAGCTTCTGGTATTCGACATCGGTCAGCGTCTGTGCCGGCGCGACAACGATCGAATCGCCGGTATGCACGCCGACCGGATCAAGGTTCTCCATGCTGCAGATGGTGATCGCGTTGCCCTTGGCGTCGCGGACGGCTTCGTATTCGATTTCCTTCCAGCCGGCGATGCTGCGTTCGATCAGAACCTGGTGCACCCGGCTGGCGGCCAGACCGGGCTCGGCGATCTCGCGCAGAGCCGCCGGATCGGCGGCTATGCCGCCGCCGGTGCCGCCCAGGGTGAAGGCCGGGCGGACGATAACCGGATAGCCGATTTCATCGGCCAGCCGCAGGCATTCGGCCAGGTTGTTGGCGGTGCCGGAGGGGATGCAGGGCTCGTTGATCCGCAGCATGGCGGCGCGAAATTCCTCACGGTCCTCGCCCATCTTGATGCCTGAGGCGGGTGTGCCCAGCAGCTGGATGCCGTGAGCGGCCAGGAAGCCGTTTTCGGAGAGCTCCATCGCGAAATTAAGCCCGGTCTGGCCGCCCAGGGTGGCCAAAAGGGCGTCGATATTTTCCTCGAGCATCAGCCGCTCGATCACATCGATCTGCAGTGGTTCCAGATAGACTTTATCGGCCATCTCCGAGTCGGTCATGATTGTCGCCGGATTGCTGTTGACCAGGACCACCTCGAAGCCTTCGGCCTTCAGCGCGCGGCAGGCCTGGGTGCCGGCATAGTCGAACTCGGCGGCCTGACCGATGATGATCGGGCCGGACCCGATGACCATGATTTTACGAATGTCGGTTTTTTTTGGCATGGCAATATCCTCGCAG
>JAEXPB010000174.1 GCA_023438965.1 Bacillota bacterium
GATCAACGGCCTTTCGCAAAAGCAAATATCCGACCGTTACTTGACCCTGATAACGCCCAGCCCATCCACCTTCAGCATCTGGAGCGTCATATACGCGCTCCTGATCGCGTCGATGATCGTCATGCTCCTCAAGCATGAAACGCCCTACTACCAGCAGGCGATCGACTCGATCTCCAGCCTGTTCCTGGTCTCATGCCTGTTGAATATCGCCTGGATTGTCGCGTTCTCCTTCGTCTTGATTGAATTGTCCGTGCTTTTCATCCTCGCCTTTGCCATAACGCTGGCCTTGATCAGCCGGAAGCTGAAAAGCGTTCAACCAGGCCGTCGCTGGCTGCTGCCGGCCGCTTTTGGCCTTTATGGCGGCTGGCTGGTCATCGCCACTGTCGTCAATGTCGCGGCGGCGCTGGTCAAGCTGCAGTGGAACGGTTTCGGCCTCGCGGCGGATGTCTGGGCGGACATCATCCTGATCGTCGCCGTCATCCTCGTTGGGGTGATCCTCCTCGGGACACGCAATGCGGTTTACCCCTTGCCGGTGGCCTGGGCTTATTGGGGAATCAACCGCTTCCTGCTGGCGCCGGAAGGATTCAAGGGCGCGTATCCGGTACTGCAAATTGTGTCACTCGCGGGCCTGGCGGCCTTGGTTATCCTGGCGGCGTATCAATTTTATCGCAATCATTATGCCTTGCTCCCGGCGTCGGCTGAAAACTGACCGTCCAAATATTGGTGCCGACATATCGGATTCGGGTGGAAAAGCAACGACATTTATGTTATAAATCCTGTTATGGATAATTTGCTGGCTTCCCATACGCTATTTCCCCGTTGCGACCGTCAATGCTCCTGACTCGTCAACAAGACTCGGACATGTGCAGCGGCCCGCTGTTTGGCAAGATCCTGGTTTTTGCCTTGCCAATCATGGCCATGAACATCCTGCAGCTGCTCTTCAATGCCGTCGACATGGTCGTCGTCGGCCGGTATTCCGGTAGTGAGGCCCTGGCCGCCGTCGGAGCGACCGGCTCGCTGATCAACCTGATCGTCAATTTTTTCATGGGCTTGTCGGTCGGCACCAGCGTCGTCGTGGCGCAGGACTACGGAGCCGACCGCTTGGACGCGGTCAGCCGCACGGTCCACACCTCAGTAGTGATCAGCGTCATCGGCGGCCTGATCGTCATGGTGACCGGCCTGGCCCTCTGTCGGCCTCTGCTGGTGCTGATGGGCACGCCGGCGGACATCATCGGATTGTCGACTCTTTATATGAAAATCTACTTTCTCGGGATACCAGCCAGCATGGTCTATAATTTTTGCGCCGCAATCCTGCGTGCGGTTGGCGACAGCCGCCGCCCGATGTACTACCTGATCGTAACCGGCGTGCTGCATGTGTTCCTGAATCTGTTTTTTGTCATTGTGCTGCATATGAGTGTGGACGGCGTGGCCTGGGCGACGACCATCTCCCAATACCTGGCGATGGCGCTGATCCTGACCTGCCTGTTCCGGAGCGAAGGCGCCATCCGCCTGATCCCCCGGCAGCTGCGTATCGATCGCCAGAAGCTGCTGCAGATCGTGCGGATCGGCCTGCCGGCTGGCGCCCAAAACCTGCTTTTCTCGATTTCCAACGTCCTGATCCAGTCGGCGATCAATTCGTTCGGCTCCACCATGGTGGCGGCCAGTTCTGCGGCGGCCAACATCGAGGGCTTCGTCGGCACGACCATGAACGCTTACTACAACGCCGCCGTCACCTTCACCGGCCAGAATTGCGGTGCCCGGAAATACGAGCGGATCAGCAGCATTGCCAGGGTCTGCATTGTGCTGATCCTGGTCACCTGGATCAGCATGGGCGGAATGGTCCTGCTGTTCAGCCGCCAGCTGCTGGCGATCTACACCACCGATCCGGCAGTCATCGAACTGGGGATGCTGCGCATGAAGGTGATGATGGTGGCTTACTTTTCGGCTGGCGTGATGAATGTTTTCCCGGGCTTGAGCCGCGGCATGGGCAGTTCCGTGCTGCCGATGCTCAGCACGCTGGTCGGTGCCTGCCTGATGCGGATCGTCTGGCTGGTGACCTTCTTCGCCTGGTACCCGACAGTCATCATGCTTTTTGCCTGTTATCCGATTACCTGGACGCTGGCCGGCATTGGCCAGGTTGCGAGTTTTTTCTATGCCCGGCGCCAGCTCCATCGGCGGGAACTGCTGGAAACGAAACCGGTGCCCGAATATTGCCAGCATTGCCAGTGACCTGATGGCTGGCGTCAATCGACGGCGAGGCGTTCACTTGCGCAGCATCCCGGGCGTGAAACCCGTGTATTTCTTGAACGTATTGTAAAAATGCATCCGGCTGCTGTAACCGACAGCCAGGCAGATATCCTCGATCGACCGGTCGGTCTGGGTGACCAGCCTAACAGCCTGATCGATGCGCAGCCGCTGGACATATTCTGTAAAAGTCATGCCCAGTGTGACACGGAACAAGCGACTCAAGTAGCCGGTGCTGAAAGATGCGACAGCCGCGAGTTCATTCAGGGATACCGTTGCCAGATGATCCGACAAATAATCAAGAATGGGCGCCATGATCTGGTGATACTGGTTCTGGACCTGGTCCATCTGCTGAAAGCGATACAGGCAGATCAGGAGCCGGTTGACTGTGCTTAGCAGGCTGTCGGCATAATAGAGTGGCTTTTCGTTAAACTCGCGCAGCAGGGCTGTATAAAGTTTTTCCGCTTCCAGCAGGGCATCCCCATGCAGCCGGATGAACCGGGTGAGCCGCAGCTGCCCGTCCTCGCCGATTACACTTGGAAAAACACCGCTGCCCTTCTGCAGCAGGCTGGCGGCGATCAGGCAATTGAACACGGTGATATCCGGCTGCGGATAATTCGAATGGTTATCCCCCGGCTGCAGGCAAATAATGTCGCCCTTTTGGATCATACGCTTGTTCCCGTTCACAAAGGCCACGCCGCGGCCGGCATGCACATAGCAAATCTCGGCGAAATCGCTGTGCAGGTGTATTTGTTTCAGGTCAAAGGTCTTTTGCCCGGCGCCGTCCGCGGAACCGGACGACTTATTCGGCACCGGCCGGATGGCGGGCTCGGGACTGCCGTTTACCGGCGATACGACGCACTGGTTCAAATCAAACATGTGGTGCGAAGTGGCGGCTAAAAGGTCCTGGCCCGCCCACTGGGACATCTGGCTCGTTTTCATGCGCTTGCTCCTAACCAAATTGCTGTCTGTTAAATCATTATACAGTACAAAATGGTTACCAGACCGCATTGCCTGGCCGTTTCAGCCCCATATACTGGAATTGTTCTCCACGGTGGATATCATGAAACGGCATTACAAACCAGAGGCAATGAAGGAGATCGATCATGGAACAGTATGTGGACTATAATGACAGACTAGCCGTGCCGGATAAGCTCTTTACACCCCTGCACGGCGTTGAGCTGACGGGCGGATTATTCCGGCAGGTCTTTGCGAACAACATTGAATTCACCCTGAAGTGCCTGAACATGGACCGGATGCGCTACTGGTTCGATGTCAAGCAAGGGAACGAGCCGAAAGCCAAACGGTATTCCGGTCATTTCGAGGACAACCTGAAAGGGCAGACCGCGTCCCAGTTCCTGATGTCCGCCGGCAACACCCTGCGCTGGGTTGAGCATGCGGAATTACGCGCGGGTATGAACCAAGTGCTGGATTTTATCGAGGCGGCAGCCGAAAAGGACGGTTTCCTGATGCCGATCGATCAAACGCAGTTCGCTTTCCGGGAGTATCCCCATTATGTCCGGATCTGGCTGAACTATGGTTTGATCGCAGCCGGCCTGGGCGGTTCGGACCGGGCTTTGCCGCTGCTCCGCCGCTGGCAGGACTGGTTCAACCGGTGCCCGGATCTGCCGGTGATTAAATACCTGGAGCTTGCGTTTCAGGGTGTTGTCGCTTCCACCAGCGTCTATTTCACGCCAGTCGGCCAGCCCGAAGACATGGCCGTCAACCGCCAGTATTATGAAGAAACCTGGCGGCTGGCGCAGTTTATCGGCCATGAGCGGGACGCGGTGCACATCCGCAGGCAGCACGGCGCCGAACCGCATGCCCATGGCAGCGAGCTGGAAGGCTTCGAAGGATATCTGGACATGTACCGTTTCTTTGGCGCACCCTATCTGCTGAATGCCGTCAAGGGCTGCTGGGACTTGTATGTTCAGGATTGGCAGCATGTCGGCGGCGGCATCGTCATGTGCGAAATGTCACCCCATGCCCAGCCGGGCTGCCGGTATTTCTACACCACCAATATTTACAATGAACTCTGCACATCGGCTTTCTGGCTGCAGTTGAACCAACGTCTGCACCGGCTTTTCCCGGACGAGGAACGCTATGTGTTCGAAATGGAGCAGTCGATTTACAATATAGCCATCGCCAACCAGCGGGATACGACCGATATCCGCAGCTATGCCTGGATCGATCTGATGAAGAAGCGGCCGATTCGCCCCAATCATTGCTGCTCCGGCGTCGGCACCCGGATATTTGCTTCCCTGCCGGAATATCTCTTCACCATGAACCGGGACACCCTGAGCTGCGACCTGTTCGCGGCCTGCCGGCTACACTGGCAAACGGCCGGTCAGATAATTGATGTTGAAGAAGAAACGTTATTTCCTTATGACGGGCAGGTTGATTATCGTTTCAACATGGCCAAACCACAGTATTTTACGCTGCGGGTCCGGGTTCCCCGCTATGCCGGCCAGACGGATATTTTCCTCAACGGCGGGCGGATTGCCGTTGGCAAACCGGGCACCTATGCGGTTATCCAGCGCGAATGGCAGAATGGCGACCATCTGTCGTTCACCTTGGCGATGACCTTTGAAGCTCATCTCTATGATGGCGTTGATCAGGTCAAGGGATTCACCCGCTATGCATTGACCTATGGCCCGCTGCTGATGGCGCTTGTCGGCGACCGCAACCACACCTACGGCACCATTCTGGAAAACTGCCAGGGGCCGGAATTCATCCGCCGCCTGGAACCGACCGCAACCCCGCTGCATTTCCGCTATCGCGGCACCGCCGATTATGATGTGGTTCCTTACTTCGAAATCTGCGACGAATACTTTACTTGCTACCCCATGTTCAGAGATAATGAGCTATTAGGATATACACCGGGCTGAAACCGGCATCAATCCAGGGAGGACAGTATGACCGACACCAGCAGCAATCAGATTTGGCAAGCCTGGCAGAATTATCGGGACTTCGAATTGCGGGCCCATCGCTTCCGTCCGGAAATGCTGCCGCTCTTTTATCAATACCTGGGCATCCGGCCGGACTCCAACGTCCTCGATGGCGGCTGCGGCACCGGCGTGTTCACCCGTTTTCTAGCCCAGGGGCTGACTGACGGCCGGATCACCGGCTTTGACATCAATCCCGGCTTTATCGCCTACGGCTGCGCCAGAAACAAGGAGATGGCGCTCGAAAACCGGGTTACTCTCGAGCTGGCCGACGGTTTTCAGCTGCCTTATCCAGATCATACTTTTGATGCAGTGACGAATTATACCTACCTTGGCGTGCTTTCCGATCCGCCGGCAGGTTTACGCGAATTGATCCGGGTCGGCAAGCCTGGGGCTGTCATTTCCTGTGTTGTGGCAACCAACCAGGTTCAAGCGGTCCATTGGCTGGGTGATTATCCCTTTGCTGGTGCCGATGAGCTGCAGCGATTATTGGCGCAGGAGGGCAAAATTTTTACCCAATTCGCGCATGCCGGCGCCGACTTGCGGCAAAGTAATGAATGGCATGCTTTCCGCTATCCGAAGCTGTTCGATCAATGCGGTCTGCAGGATATCAATCTTTATCCTTTTGCACATGCGATCTGCTATTCCGATAGTCGGTTTCCAGCTGATTACCGCCGGGAATTGGCTATTGCGGAAACCCGGTCAGACAGCGAATGGATCCGTTCGCGCTATCAGGCGAAAAGGGATATCTACAATCAGCATCAATTTAGCGACCAGGACTGCGATCGCTTGATCGAGCTGTTGGATAGGAAAGCCATGTATTTGGCGGAGCATTTCGATCAAGACCGCAGTTATGAATGGCATGGCGCATTCAATTTCATTGTGAGCGGCGTCAAACGAGCATCATATCAGGTATAATAATCATGCTGCCGCGGGAGAAGAGCCGCCTTCGGGCGGGCCTCCGGAGAAGTCAGCGACGCCAGGACGGCATGAGGCCGGCTAGTGGAGGCGCGCGGCGTCGTACCCTTCAGTATGGCTAAAAAAAGCCATTGCAAGCTTGGTCTTCTCCCGCGGCAGATTTGTTTTTATTGCCTATTGACGGTCGAAGCAGTCGGACGATTGGATGATGGAGCCACCGGAGAGATGATAGCACAGGATGATAAACGACAAACCGAATCAGGAAGAATCTTGTCTGGCACCGCTGGCTGATCCGGCGGTTTGGACCGGTTTTGTCGACCTATTTGCGGACAAAAACCGGCACCGGCAGCGGAAGACCCAGGCGTTCCGGGATTTGCTGCCCCAGTCGGCCGAGTTGGCCGAAGCGGTGCTGACCGCCAGCTACCAGCCGGAACTGCCGCGCCGTCTGGCGGTCAGCAAGATGGACAGCCGGCGGAAACGTCTGGTTTATGTCTATCCGCCCGCGGACGAACTGGTTTTCAAGCTCTGCGGCCGGCTTCTGGGCGCGCACGACCATCTGCTGCCGGCAGCATGCCATGCATTCCGGCCGCGGCACGGCGCCCGGCAGGCTTTCCAGTCCCTGCTGCGCCAGCCTGACCTGGACCGGCTGGCCGTGATTCGGGTGGATATCGCCGACTACTTCAACAGCATCCCGCCGGAAGGCGCGCTGGCCGCTTTACCGGTAGCGATCCGGGCTGATGTGCCGCTGATGAACGTCCTGCGGCAGGTTGTCCTGGCCGGCGGATATTGTGCAGGCGGCCAAATCGTATCGGCTGCACCGGCGGGCATCAAACCCGGCACGCCCCTGGCGCCGATCCTGGCCAATTATTACCTCGCCGGCCTCGACCGGCATTTCCTCGACCAGGGGATCCTTTATGCCCGCTATTCGGACGACATCATCCTGTTTGTGCCGCCGGAAAGACAAACGACGGTCTTTGCGGAATTGTGCAAATGCCTGGAGGAACTTGGCCTGGCGTTGAATGAAGCCAAGACCTGCCTGCGCGCCCCGGGTGAACGCTGGGAATATCTGGGCTTTGCCTATGAACGGGGCCGGATCGACCTGTCGGGCGCCGCCCTGCATAAGATCAAAGCCCGCGTCCGGCGGCTGGCGCGGCGTCTGAACCGCTATCGCTGCCGGAAAAATGTGCCGCCGGACAAGATTCTCCATTTCTTCTTCCGCCGGCTGAACGGGCGCTTGTATGGTTATGACGGACAGCCGACCCGCTTCTGCTGGACCCGCTGGTATCTGCCGGTGATCAACACCGCCGGCTCCCTGGGCGAACTGGACCGCTACTGCCAGGAGGCCGCCCGTTACGCCTGCACGGGTCATTATCGCCGTGTCAACTACCGCCTGTTTACGCGAACACAGCTGACCCAGGCCGGCTGCCGGCCGCTGGTGCCTTTTTACTTTGCCCGTGGCTGGCGGAAACTTGCCGTTGCCGGGAAACCAGACCACCCGGACAGGAATACGGGCAGGATCAATTCTATTGGAGCAGTTCCCGCAGAACCTGCGGATAATTGTTGATGAACAAGTGCGTAAATCGATAGGCTGCCGTCTCTTCATAAGTTGATCGCTGCAAACCATCGGCTCCGATTTGATAGATCGTTGCCTGGGGATAGGACAGGATAACCGGCGAGAGGGTGGCAATGATGAATTGCGAACCATCCCGGACCAGATCATGCAAGCGGGCCAGAAATGCCAGCTGCCTTTCCGCTGAAAGCGCGGCTTCCGGTTCATCCAGGATATACAGGCCGTTACCGCCGAACCGGTTCAGGAAGAGCGATAAAAAGGATTCGCCATGCGATTGCTCGTGCAGGGACTTGCCGCCGTAGGAGGCGATAATCGGACGGGAGACGGCGGGCAGACTGTCCATTGATTCAATGTTGGTGGCAACGTTATAGAAGCTTTCGGCGCGGAGGAAGAAACCATCCCGCGGATGGCGGGCAGCTTTGCGCAGCCGCAGGTGGCGATATAAATCCGAAGACGATTGCCGGGTGGCGAACGAAAAGTTGACTGACCCGCCTTCGGCGTTGAACCCATAAGCGATGGCAATGGCCTCGATCAAAGTGGACTTCCCGGACCCGTTTTCTCCGGTGATAAAAGTCACCTGCGGATCGAGCGGCAGTGCCGATAATCCCTGCAAAGCCGGCAGATTATAAGGATAACGCTGCTGGTCATCCGGCAGGTTGAACAGAACATCGGTGACGAATCCCATTTGAGCTGGATTTTTCATTATATCCTCCACAATTTGAGGCGTGCTGACAATTATTATACAGCCAAACTACTGTTATAATATATGGGGAGGCCAGCAGCCGGGAATGTTATGTCATCCCGCCATGGCCAAACCGACGCTCATCCGGTGGAGGACAGAAGAATGGAAACCAAAATCAAGCAGATTTTCCTGGACCTGGGCGCCGACCTGTGCGGCATCGCCCATATCGACCGCTTTACCGAGGCGCCGGTGGGTTTCCGCCCGACGGAAATTTATCCGGACTGCCGTTCGGTCATCGTTTTTGCCAGGCAATTGCCGCACGGCTTGACACAGGTCAATCCCCGCATCATCTACAATCATATCGGGGATATCGTCAAAGGGGAATTGGACCAGATCAGCTATCGCGGCAGTCTGGCGATCGAGCAGCTCGGCGGCGTTGCGGTCCCCCTGCCTTGCGATTCACCCTATGAATTCTGGGACAGCGAAAAGCTGGAAGGCCGCGGATTGATCTCCATGCGGCACGCCGCCCGGCTGGCCGGCCTGGGCAGCCTCGGCAAGAACACCCTGCTGATCACCCGCGAATTCGGCAACATGGTGATGATCGGCGCTGTGCTGACGAACCTGGACCTGCAGTCGGACCCGCTGACCGAGGAATATTGCATCAGCAGCTGCCGGATTTGCCTGGACAAGTGTCCGACCGGCGCCTTGAATGGTTTGTCGGCCAATCAATCGCTTTGCCGGCCGTACACCTACGGCAGCACCAAACGGGGCTTTGGCGTCTGCAACTGCAACCGCTGCCGCGTGCGTTGCCCGCGGGCGCTGGGGGTCAAACCGCCGGCGTGTGAAAAGGCTTGATGGTGCGCGGGGGAAGAACGTGAAGATCCGCCTGATGACCATCGATGATTATGCGCCGGTTCGCCTGCTCTGGGGTGAAACCGCCGGCATGGGCCTGCGTTCCCTGGATGATTCGGAAGCCGGCATCCACCGCTTCCTGGAACGGAACCCGCATACTTGTTTTGTCGCGGTCGAATCCGGACAGGTAAATGGTGTGATCCTGAGCGGGCACGACGGCCGGCGGGGGTACATTTATCATACTGCGGTCCGCAGCACCTGCCGTAAGCAGGGAATTGGCCGGGCTCTGGTCAACGCCGTCATAGAGGCGATGCAGAGGGAAGAGATCCACAAGATTGCCCTGGTCGCTTTCCAAAGCAACTTAACCGGCAATCAATTCTGGGAGTCGATGGGCTTTGCCGCCCGGACCGACCTGGTCTATCGCGACCGCAGCCTCTGCCGGGAGAACCTGTAGCATCCGGCCGGAAATGGGGTGCGACCATGACAAGCGAGGAATTGAAGCAAAGACTGAAGACCAAGCCGGATCCGGCCGCGCTGGCTGCCGGCGCCATTGCCGATCCAGCCATGTTTAGGACGCTGCTGGAAATCGCCGTGACCGATCGGGGCAGCATCAAGTACGCCTGCACCAAGATCGTCCGCCTGGCCAGCGAACAGGAACCGGCTGCCGTTTATCCGTTTTTCGATACGATCGCCGGTTTGATCCGCCACCCGAACAGCTTTGTCCAATGGGACGGCATCACGATCATGGCCAACCTCCTGGCGGTCGACGTGGCTGACCGGTTTGCCGGCATCCGCCAGGAGTACCTGGACCTTGTGCATCATCCGCAGATGATCACCGCCGCCACTGTCGTCGGCAATGCCTGGAAAATCGTGCAAGCCAAGCCGGCGCTCGAACCGGAGGTTACCCGGCGCATCCTCGCTATTCCGCAGGTGGTTTATCTTTACAAAGGCGAGCCTTCCCCGGAATGCAACCGCGTGCTCTGCGGCCATGCCCTGGCTTGCCTGGACCGCTATTATGACCAATCAGGCAGCCAGGCTGCCATTTTGGACTTCGCGCGCAGCCAGCTGGCCAGCGAACGGCCGGCAGTGGCCAGGAAGGCGGCTCAGTTTTTGAAGCAGCATGTGAGCTGATCCCATTTTCAATATTTTACAAACGGTGTATGATTAGGCTGTCTAGTACGATCATCTTGTTCAATTGGCATTTCTGTTGACTCCAGGTGTATCTTCGGCATTGAATAACAACCTTCCGTCGGATCTATTGCACAATCGCGAGGTGTTTTCCATGAGAAGAAGAAATAAATCCCTGGCTTTTTTCCTGACCCTTTTGGTCTTGATTTTCGGTTTGCTGGCAGCGCCGGTCAGCGCGGCTGCCGAAGCGGCGGCCAATAAAACCAAGGTGATTGTCATCTTCAACCGGCAGCCAGGCGCCGCTGAGCAAAACCTGATCCGGTCCCTGGGCGGTGCGGTCGGGCATACCTTCCATATTGTCCGGGCCATTGCCGCCACGATTCCCCAGGCGGCGATCAACGCCCTGCAGCACAATCCCAATATCGTTGC
>JAEXPB010000263.1 GCA_023438965.1 Bacillota bacterium
CGCAGCGACCGCTGCGTCTTTACGGTCGAATTGAACGCCGCCCGTTCACAGGTGCACTTCAGCCGCCAGATCTCCATCTGATTGCGCGCGGCCGGGCACGGCCGGGGACGCCGCCAGCCGGCTGGCATATTGCCCGGGCGGCAGACCGAAGCGGGCTTTGAAGATCCGGATGAAATGCGCGACGCTGGTGTAGCCGACCGCTTCCGCGACCTGCGCCACCGTCAGGTCCTGGCCCAGGAGTTCGCGCGCCCGGCCCAGCCGGCAGCTGATGATATAGTCGTTGATCGCAAATCCGGTCGCCTGGCGGAAGAGGACGTTAAGGTGGTGCTTGCTCAGGAAGAAGGCGCCGGACAGCGTGTCCAGCGACAGGTCGCCGGCCAGGTTCTGCTGGATATGCCGCAGCAGCGGGCTGATGCGCTGATAGCTGCGGCTGCTGACCGGCAGGCTGGCGGTCCGGGGTTGCCGGGCCGGCTGGGCCAGGCTGTTGATCAGCAGCAGGATCTGACCCAGGCACAGGCGCCTGCGCACATCGGCGCCATAGCTGGTGTCCTCGCTCAGCCGGATGCCTTCTTCAAACCAATCGACCATAGCCGACCATTCCGCGGGCGTCGGATGCAGGCAGGGGGTAAACCCGGCTGGCCGGTTCTGGAAACAGGCCAACAGGTCGGTGGCGGCAGTCGACAGGCCGGCGGCAAAGGCGGGCTGGAACACGAGGATATAGCGTTCGTAAGCCTGGCCGGCGCCGGCCACGGTGCGATGCAGGTCCCGGTTATTAAAAACGAAAACATCACCTTGATGGATTGCGTAGACTTGGTTGTTGATGAAATATTGGGCCTGATCGGACAGGGCCAGGTATATTTCGTAAACGTCATGATAATGGAAACGTGGCATTTGCCAGGCCAGGTCCCGGCTGTGCCGGATCGTAAAATCGTCGACGATCGGTTCTTTCCAGATATTGCTTGCAGTCATGCGGACCCGCCTTTCCGATCGGCTGGCGCCGGTCATTGCCATAATGTCCCGATACGCAAATTATACCGCATATTTGGTCATTGATGATCTTTTCCAGCGATTTTATACTCAAAGCAAAACAGTTTGCCGCTGCGCCACCGGCTTGCCGCCGGCAGGCCAGCTCAACCGCCGCCAGGAGGTAATCCGATGATCCGCCCAGCCGATGTATTGTCCGATCTGGAAGACAAGCTTGATGTAGGCCATCTCGAACAGGTCCGGCAGCGCCAGACCCAGGCGCTGCAGTTTGGCCGGCCGGACTCTTTGCCGCTGCGCATTGACTGCCCCGATGACACCTTTGCGCGATATCCTTATGCCGAAGCCTTCGCGGACATGGCCAAGATGCTGGTCAACGAGCTGGCCGGCCTTTGCGCCTCGGCGGCGCTCCAGGATGACGCCTGGCCGATGATCCGGGCCAACTACGGCGTCGGCACCCTGCCCTCCCTGTTCGGCACGACCTGCCGGATCCTCGGCAACCAGTTGCCCTGGGTCGACCCCCTGAATGACACCGAGGCTATCCGCCGGCTGGTCCGCCAGGGTGTGCCGAACCTGACCGCCGGACTGGGCCAGCGGGTGCTGGACACGCAGGCTTACTATCTGGAGCAGCTGGCGCCCTGGCCCAAATGCCGGTCTTTGATCCGGCTTTACCATCCCGACCTGCAGGGGCCTTTCGATGTCGCCCACTTGATCTGGGGTACGGAGATATATTATGCCCTGACCGATGAGCCGGAACTGGTCCATGCCTTCCTCGACCTGGTCACCGAGACTTATATTCAATTCATGCGGGCGGCGAAGGTCATGATCAGCGATGAATTCGCCGGCGGCCTGGTCGGCCACTGGGGCAGCATCTATCGCGGTCGCGTAGTTCTGCGCAATGACACGGCGGTCAATCTGTCCCGCGAGCATTACGAAACCTTCGTCCGGCCTTATGACCAGAAGATCCTGGACGCCTTCGGCGCCGGCAGCATCCATTACTGCGGCAGGGCGGACCAATGGGTCTTCCAGATGATCGAATGCCGCCAGCTGGGCGGCTTGAACTTCGGCCAGCCGCCGAACATGGCCTTCGGGCTTGATTTCCTGGCCAAGCTGCAAGCGGCGACCAGACAGCGCCAGATTGCGATTACCGATTATTTCCTGCCGGCCGACCAGCTGGATCGGGTTGGCAAACAGGGCTTCACCACCGGCCTGACCCTGCACACCGCAGCCGCCAGCCCGGCCGAAGCGCGGGAAATCCTGCGCAAGCACCGGGGATAGACGGACCGCGGATCAGCACCGGACCAGCTCGATGATCAGGGCTTCGTGCGATTCCAGGCGGCAGACCAAGTCCGTTGCTTCCGCCAGCGGTGCCGGGCCCTCATAAACCTGGCCGATGCGCCATCCCGCCGCTAATTCAACCGGCGTTTCGAGACGTTCCGGGCTGTAATTGAGCAGCACTGCCACCCGACGCTGGCCAGCCGAATCCGGCAGCGGATGCTCGGTCACCCCCAGCAGCGGATGATTTTTTACCAGCGCCCGTCCAGTCGGAATCGCGGCCAGCAATTGCCGGTAAATCCGCCAGTACGGCGCGGCGGCGGTTGTGCCAAGGCTTTCGATCTGGGCGACCAGGCTGGTTTCCACCGGCAGCGCCAGGAAATACACCTGACCAAGGCCATAGTCCTGGCGGGAGAAAGCCACATCACCCGCGCCGTCCGTACCGAGAACCGTCGCGGTCGCAGCCGCCAGGCGGAGGTGGGTCGTGCCTGATATGGCCAGCGGCGGATCGTCCGGATAATCGGCCAGCCGGACCGCCGCCGCCTGGGCCCGCTTCGACCGCCCGGTCACCCGCAGGCCGGTCAATTGTTCAAATTCCAGCAAATAGCCGTCGTCGACCGAGACATAGAGAGCCGCCCCGGCCGCCACCCGCTGCAGGATAGCCTGCCAGCGGTGCTTTGGAATTCCCTTGCAGCCGCAGACACTGGGCACGAGATAAAGCGGCACCTCCGGCAGCGGCTGGTCCTCAAAGCGATAAGCCAGGTCGAAGCCGGCCTGCTTGGCGAGGATGAATGCGCCCAGGGCGGCCGCCCAATGGTCCTGGGTGCTGTTGAGAATGCAGACCGCTTCGGTCAGGCGCGGCGGCAGCCGGTCGAACGGCAGCCGGCCGATCAGGCCGCGCAGCCGGGCCAGCTCGGTCAGCGCCGGCTTGGCGCGTCCCCGGCTGTCGATCAGGCCCAGTTCGCCTTCGCAGGCGCACCAGTCATAGGGGGCCTGGTCGAGTTGGGTCTGGTCATAGGCGCACCACCAGAGCAAGCCGTGGCAGCCATGGGCCCAGAGCGACAGCAAGCTGGTCCGGATAAAGCCGGCCGCCTGCTCCTCCGTACAGACCATCGGGCCCATGGTGCCGATCTCCTCGGCAAAGCATGGCTTACCGCCGATGCCGGCGTAGAAAAGGCTCTCCGCCGTGGCATGCAGCAGCGGCCGGATCGTGTTGACCGGGTCATGATCGCAATAAGGCACCCAGTAAGGATAAGGATGGGTGGTCAGGATGTCCAGCAGTTCCGCCTGGTCCTGCATCCGCCAGACACCGCGCGGCCGCAGGCTGTGCATGCCGGAAACCAGCGGCCGGACCGGGTCGGCGGCCTTGATGGCGTGGGCCAGCGAGGCCGTCCAATGCCAGGCGTCGTCGCGGTCCTGCAAATGTTGCATGCAGTTGCATTCATTGCCCAGGTCCCAGGCGATGATCGCCCGGCTATCCCGGCAGGATTGGACGAAATAGCGGACAAAACGCACCTGCCAGAGGATGGCCGTATGGTCGGTCAGGATGTCGCGCCCCTGCAAGGCCGGCGGGGCAAACAGGCGGCCGCTCATCCAGCCGGTGACCAGGCCGACAATCAGCTTCAGGTGATACTGTTCGGCCAGCGCAGCCAGGACGCGGAAGTGCTCGATCGCCGTGATCGAAACGCCGGCGCGGCCGGCCTCGTCATCGGGCGGCAGCTCTTCGCCGAACCGGTATTCGACCGGGTCGCCCCCGCCGCCGTACAAACGGCTGATCGGCTGGAAATCCGGCCAGAGCGGGAACACCCGCAGGACCTGCAGGCCCTCGGCCGCCAGGCGGCGGAAATCCGCTTCGACCACCTCCGGCCGCCAGTCGGACCACATGGCCGTGCCGGCGTGGGATGCCCAGTAGTTGCAGCCGACGAAAAAGCCGCTCAATTCATCAAATAGGCCTGTCTCTTGATTGCTCGAATCCAGCATCGCACGCACCTGTCCCGACAAGATTCGCCGGCAGCCGGCCGGCGGCGGAAGTCCATCAAATTATCATAACCGACTGGCCGGAATGTACTATAATAATCCCAAGATAAAGTATCACAAATCTCTGATGAAGGATGTGGAAACATGACAGACGGCGTGTCGGCCAACGTGTATTTTGAGAAGAACAAGAACCGGTCCGGCGCCGTGGAGTACCCCTTTTATGTCCATCAGTCCGCTGTCGCCAACGGTCCCTTTACGGTTGATCCGCACTGGCATTATCACGCCGAAATCCTGTATTTCTACGCCGGCCAGGCCAATCTGCAACTCGGCGGCCATCGCCTGCCGGCCCGGGCCGGCGACCTGGTCCTGATCAGCCCCTGCGACATTCACGCGCTCCAGATCGACACCGGCGGTCCGGCCGGCCACTTCGTCATCGGCTGTGACCCGGAGCTGCTGCAGTTGGCGCCGGAGGTCTATTTCCGGATCAAGTATGTCCTGCCGCAAATGGCCGCCATGAGCAACGCCCGTCCGGCACCGGTCCTGATCCGTTCCGCCTGTGGTCCGGATGTCGAAAACCTGGTGCGGGAAATCGCCGGCGAGTATCAACGCCAGGAAATGGGATTTGAGCTGGTCGTGAC
>JAEXPB010000310.1 GCA_023438965.1 Bacillota bacterium
GGATCGGGGAGAGGCCCATGTGGCTGCGAAAAACCCGGCTGAAATAATTCGGGTGCAAATGGACGATCCGTGCGAGATCGTCGACCGGCAAGTCGGCGTCCAGATGCTGGTCGATATGATGGACAACCTGCTGCAGCTTGATGCTGATCGCGGGTGATGACAGGCGCAGCTGATTGACGCCGGCCTGCTCCAGATAGTCGGCGATCAGGCCAAGCAAAAGCGATTTGATCCGGAAAACGGCCGCCAGCTGGCGGTTATCGCAGGCAGCGACCAACTCGGCAAACTGCGCTGTCACGGCGGCCGGATCGGACGGCCGGATGACCGGCGGGATGTCCAGAAGCTGGGCCAGGTCGATATCGCCGATCGTTGCCGTGAAATGGCACCAATATTTGGTCAGCTTGTTCTCACCCGGACAGGCATAGGACTGACGGACGCCGCGCGGCATCCAGTACCATTCGCCGGCTTGCGGCCGATATTCCTGCCCGGCAATCTTCAGATAACCCTCGCCGCCGCAAATCAGGTAGAATTTGTTGTAGTTCGGCGTATAGTCCAGATCCTCCCAGCCGGGATAAACAGTCAGATAACCCCAGGCCTGCACAGTCACCTGGATCTGGCCCAGATAATCCTGCAGGAACGAGTAATCACCCTTCATCCTGCCACCGCCCGGTCATCGCGCGTGCATCGCCGCCAGACGCGGCTCTCATAACGGCTGGCTCCAGTAATCAGCCAGGTCGGTCAGCCAGCTGGCGATCTTCGACCTGTCCCGGTCAATATGCGGAATCATCTGCCAGCGGTCCTGGAAATAGCAGTCGAAAGCGTGCACCATGGTCGACTCCTGCGTCAGCAGGCGGTTCTGGCTGGCTTTCATGCCCCAGGCGGCCCAAAAACCGTTGGAGACGACCATTTGGTTCGGCCAAGCCGAACGGTTGTAGATGTCGGTATGGATCAGCGCCATTTCGACATGGTTGCTGCACAGAATGGCATTGGCCAGGAAGCGCAGATACTCCAGGAAAAAGTGCCGCCGGACCTGGATCGTCCGGCCGGCAAGCGCTGACAGGAAAGGATCCTCGATTTCCGACCGCTTCAGGATCAGCTCAATGGCGCCCATGTGGTGGATGATCCGGATACGGGTGCCGGTTATGCGTTCCGGGGCGGTCTTCTCGCCGAAGAAGGAACCAAAGATCCGCCACTGCCGGATCATATCGGCCTGCGCATTCCCGCTGATGCCGTTTTCCAGCAGAATCTGGCCGAGAATCTCCGCCGGCAGGCAGAAAAGCAGCGGCAGCCGGCTCTGGATGCTGATGATCTGGTTTTCGCTGCGCAGGCGGCTTTCCAGAAAACGACTGAGCAGGAACGGGATTTGCTCTGACTCGAAGTAATCGATCAAATGATAGCAACTGGCTTTGACAGAGGCGAACAACGCCTCGATCTGCCGCACGGTTGCCTGATCGGTACACAAAACGGTATGCTGGTCAGCGCCCGGATCGATACAGGAACCGATCAACGCCTTATGGCCGGGAACCGCCAGGACGGTCAGCGGCAACTTCAACTCGCTGTACAGCGGATAATACAAGGAATTGATCCGGGCATCGAGATGCAGCGGCAGCAAGTGCTGGATCAGGGCTTGCAGCTGAAACTGATGGCGGTTCATGCTGTGGATGACTTCCAGATGGTGACCCGACCGGGTCCAGATCTGCAGGCGCAAACGGAATTCGCTCAGAAATTCGGGATCGTCAATGATCCAGCCCAGATCCTCCTGGGTGGTGAGCAGCAGCGTGCTGTCGGACGGCAAATTCACGATGCTGTCCAGGAAGCGCAGGACGGCGATCCGCCGGCCGGTCGTGCCCTGGAAAACTTCGACCGGGCAAGTGAAACTATCTCTTTCCAGCCGGATTTTTTCGGCTTTCTGGTCGCCGGTGAACCATTCCGGCGGTTCCGGATCCAGCAGCCACTCGGTCAGCAGCTCGATGGCCTTCTCCCGTCCGGGCGGATTGCCCCGGGACATGGCGTTCAGGAGCGGTACTATCGTGCGGCCGCCCTGCCGGGCATCAACATCCAGCAGGTAACCGGCAATTTTGGGCATGACATCGGTCCGCCCCGGAATTTTCCGGCGTTTGTGCTTCCATTTGCTGATCAGTGACGGATCGATATTCAACGAGGTTGCCAGATCGTATCCGGTGATATCCAGCAATTGGATGAGTAAAGCCAGCCTGCTGGCTGCCTGCGGCATATCCGTTAGCTCCCTTCTGTCTGCCTGGCCGGTTTGGGGCCGCTCCAGTACCAATCGATGAGGATCTGCTGCTAAACAAAACAACCGAATTCCTGCTCAGTCATCGGTTGTCAAGCTCTATATTATCATATCATTACCACACATAAAAAGCATGAAAAGACTAGAGAAATGGTGTGAAAAAAGGCGTGTAAAAAATCATGCAATTTGTCAGATCAAGCCCCAGCCTGGCAATAGGCAATGTATCTTTCGATGCGTTGCTGTTCTTCCGGAATTTCGCATTCGATGGAGATGTCCTGGGATTGGCCGACCGCAAAGAAGGAAGCCAAACCAATCGCAGCCGTCAGCAAACCATTGGCGATCAGACGATCGCCTTCACCGGTGTTCAGAAGAACCCGTCCGGTACAAGTGTTGATCAATTCGGCGAATTCATCCAAATCGACGGCATTGAGTCGCATGGGCTACCTCCCGGGAAATCCGGCCGCAAGGGCTGACAACGGTGGCTGAATCAATCGAACGCGTCACTGTTTCTCATTGTAACCGCAGGCAGCCCGTCCCGTCAATGGCTTAACTGGACAAAATATCTAAAACAAGAGACGTCAATTACTGCAAGATAACTAAATCCTGCCGCCCGGACTGCCGGACCGGCTGGCCTGCTCCCCCGGCATCAGCTTTCAAACAAGCTGCGAACTTCCTCAAAGGTCATCTTGGATAGCAGATTCTGGCCCGGCTTGATCACCGAATCAATCAGACTCTGCTTTTTCATTTGCAAATTGTGGATTTTTTCTTCGATGGACTGGCGGGTGTACAGTTTAAAAACCTGGACGACATTTTCCTGGCCGATCCTGTAGGCCCGGTCGGTCGCCTGATCTTCCACCGCCGGATTCCACCATGGATCGAAATGGATGACCGTATCGGCGCCGGTCAGGTTGAGGCCGGTTCCGCCGGCACGCAGCGAAACGAGGAACAGCTGACCTTCACCCTGGTTGAAGCGCTGAACCTGGGCGATCCGCTCCTCAGCCGGCACCTGGCCGTCAATGTAAAAAGTCGAGCGCCCCGCTGCTTGCTGGTTTTCCCGAATCAGCTCCAGCATGCTGGTAAACTGCGAGAAGACCAGCACGCGATGACCGGCCGAGAAGCAGTCATCCAGCAGCTCATCCAGCAGCAGAAGCTTGCCGCTGCCGCCGGTATATTCTTTGATGAACAGACCGGGATGGCAGCAGATCTGACGCAAGCGGGTCAATAGCGCCAGTATGAAGATCTGGCTGCGGGCATACCCGTTCAGGGAGACTTCCTTTTCCAGGTCATCGCGGGATCGGACCAGGAATGCCTCGTAGATTTGCCGCTGCTCCTCGGTCATGTCGCAGATGGTCCGCGTTTCGATCTTATCCGGCAATTCGCGCAGAACATCCTTTTTCATCCGGCGCAGAATGAAAGGAACAATTTGTTTATGCAGCGCATCGAGGGCCTCCGAGCTGCCTTCGCGGATGATCGGCAATTCATAGACATTCTGGAATGTCTTTTGGTTGAACAGGTAGCCAGGCAGGATAAAGTCGAAAATCGACCATAACTCAGTCAAAGAATTCTCGATTGGCGTGCCGGTCAGAGCGAAACAGCGATCGGCCTGGATCTGCTTCACGGAACGGGCGTTGAGGGTTTCCGGATTCTTGATGTTCTGCGCCTCGTCGAGAAAGCAGCTGGCGAAGGAACAGGCGCTCAGATCATCGATGTCGCGGCGCAGCAGAGAATATGATGTAATCGTGCAGGCATGGCGGGCGATTTCGTTCAGACGGTTGGATCGCTGCTGCCGGCTGCCATCCAGAACCAGAACCGGCAGACGGGGCGCGAATTTCTCGAATTCGCTGAGCCAATTGTAAACCAGGCTGGTCGGTGCGATGATCAGGGAGGGCTTTTTCGACCGCTGCCAGAGCATGATGACATAGGCGATGGCCTGAATGGTCTTGCCCAGGCCCATGTCGTCGGCCAGAATGCCGCCCAGACCGTAATGATCGAGCGTGCACAGCCATTGGTAGCCGGTTTTCTGATACGGCCGGAGCTTGCCGTGCAGGGCTGCCGGCGAGCGCATGGCCAGGGCGCCCGGATCGCGCAGGTCGCGGATCATGCCGCGGACATCGTCGTCAATGCATAGCAATTCCTGGACCGTCTCGCTGTTCATCAGACTGTCGAGTGCCAAAGCCCGGTAGCGCGGCAGCCGGCTGCTGGATGAACCCGGTTCGACGCCCCAGAGCTGGAACAAGCCGGTCATCTGCAGCAGCTGATCGCGGGTGGTCAGGCAGATTTGACGGAAATTGCCGTCGGAAGTGCGAATATAGGGTCTTTTTTCCCGCAGGGCCTGCAAATAGACGGCGCGTTCATGATCCTGCAAACCACCGAAATGCTGCAGTAAAACCAGGCTGTCCTGGTCATCAGCGACTTTCAGCCGGATATGGATGTCCGGTGGCGGCAGGACCTTCAGCGCGGCGGCCGCCGGAGTCAGGGTGACCGCTGCCAGGCTGTTCAGCTGGGCGATGGTTTCAGTCAGCACCAGGTACAGATCATCAGAATCGGTAAGGCGATAGGACTGCCCCTGACGGGTAAACCCGGCCCGGACGAGCAATTGCAGCAGCTCTTCCTCGCGCTGGCGGTCGCGGATAATCAGCGGGCCGGTATCCGCATCCGCCCCGCTATCTGCCGGCAAGGCCAGCGGATTGACGATTTCAGCGCCGTATTTGAAGCTGACCGCGGCGCGCAGCCCGGACTGGCTGTAATCCAGTTCGACAGCGCTCTGCAGGGGTGAATCGATGATCCGGCCAGCCAACTGGGGATCCAGTCGAAGCGGGCAGACATCCTGCAGCCGGCGCCGGACCTCGCTGATCAGGAAAAGGGCTTCGTCGCGGGACAGGGACAGCTGACGCAGGCCTGGCGTATTGAAGGTGGACAGGATCGGCTCGATCAGACGAATGCTGTCGTGCGACGGCAGGTAAAAGACATCGCCAACCAGGTAAATATTGCGGGAAGCGGTCATTTGCTGAAGGGGCTGCTCACTGTGCAGCTCAAGGTGGTAGACCGGACTGCCCGCCTCGTCCGGTTTCGGGTCACAGCTCAGGTACAGGCTGACCGGCAAGTTGGCCTGGCGGATGCGCACCGGCTGCCGGGTGCTGTCCTTGAGGAATTGCCAGCCGCAATCGGACAATGAGCCGGCCATCACCAGGAAATTGGCAAACCGGCTGGCATTGAGCGTAAAGAAACGGTCGCGGCTGGACGCATGCGATGTGCCGAACACCGCTTTGTAATCATTTTCGAAGGCATCCTGCAGCATGGCGACCAACGGCTGGTCTTCGGGCAGAAACAGGTGCTGCAGCGGATTGAGGGTGAAGTCCTTGTCGAGTTCCAGCGGCAGGTCGCGGGAGATCGCCTCAGCGAACTGCTCGACATTGTCGACTTTATAAAGCTGGTTTTCGCCAACCGCAAAGCTGAGCCAGGGCAAGGCGCAAGATGCCGGCGAACAGCACAGGGTCACCTGCAGATGGACCGGCTGCTTGCCGGCGGTTTCGGTCAGCTGGGTCACATGATCGATCCGGGCCAGAAAATCGCGCGCCTTGCTGCGACTGCGGCGCTGGGCCTGCTGGCGGGCGTTCTGCTGCTGGCGCAGGACCTCGGCCGGATCGGCGGATTTGGTTTCGGCTGATTCCGGCAGCGGCTGGTTGTCAACGGCAGCATCGGCATGCCGGTTGTCGCCGTCAGCCGAATGATGTTGCGCGCCAGCGGCATCGGTCGGAAAGATATGGGTTTTCTGCTGGCCGAAGGCATCGACGCAATAAAGCAGTGTGGCCGCAATATGCCGGCATAAGCCCCAATAGGCGGCGAATGCGCTGCAGGTGCATGTCGCATCATGCAGTTCGCCCTTGCCGTTGAGGATGATCCGGACATTATATGTGCGCGTGCCATCGACCTGAGCCAGGATAATGCCCTTGTCCTGATCATAGCTTAAGTGGCGGACCTGTCCCTGCCGATAATATTGCCGTCCCTTCATATAGGTTGGGCCGTTGGTCGTCCGCTCGCGGATCGTATCTACCCTGACATTAAACATGATAGCCGGCCTCAGTGCTCATGGTGGTCCTCCTGTTGCCTTGCCAACTTGCAGGCCGTCCCGGCCTGCACGGATAACTTGCAGGCCGTCCCGGCCAGCACGGTTATACAGCATTCAATTTTATCACAGGTCATGGCAATGGTAAATCTGTATATTTGCCCGGAGGGCGGCCAATTATGGCCAAACATGGCCCCGGGATAATCGCTAAACGATGAAATATGAAAAAAAAGCGAGAAAATCAAAGATTCAGTCGCCTATTTTAAATTGCTACTTGACAGCCGACGCAAACCTGATTAGAATGGAAAAGCATTTGAACAGCCGGCAGTGCGGCTGGAATAGATAAAATGGAGGTAAGCAGACAGATGAGTACTTATGTGGCGAAGCCCGCTGATATTCAAAGAAAATGGTTCGTCATCGACGCCGACGGCCTGACCCTGGGCCGCCTGGCCAGCGAAGTGGCCAAGATTCTCCGGGGCAAGAATAAACCGGAGTATACGCCTTTCGTGGACACCGGCGATTTTGTGATCGTCGTCAACGCGTCCCGGATGGTATTGACCGGCAAGAAGCTTGATCAGAAGCTCTATCGGTATCATACCCAATATCCCGGCGGCTTGAAGGAAATCAAATATCGCGTCCTGATGCAGAACAAGCCGGAAAAGGTCCTGGAATTGGCGGTTAAGGGCATGCTGCCCAAGAACGCGCTGGGCCGTGCGATGTACCGGAAGCTTAAGGTTTATGCCGGCCCGGATCATGAACAGGCCGCCCAGAAGCCCGAGACACTCAAGCTTTCGATTTAATGAGGGGAGGATCACCAGGATATGGTTACCAAAAAGGCTGCTAAATCATTCTTTTATGGCACCGGCCGCCGCAAGAACGCGGTTGCCTGCGTCCGCATCTACCCTGGCAAAGGCCAGATCACGATCAACGATAAAGCCCTGGACGACTATTTCGGCATGGAGACCCTGAAGCTGATCGTTAGACAGCCCCTCGTCGCCACCGCGACCGAAGAGCGTTTTGACATCATCTGCAAAGTTATCGGCGGCGGACTTTCCGGCCAGGCCGGCGCGATTCGCCACGGCTTGTCCCGCGCCCTGGTCAAGGCCGATGAAGAGGCCTTCAAGGCGACGCTCAAAAAAGCCGGCTTCCTGACCCGCGATTCCAGGATGAAGGAAAGAAAGAAATACGGTCTCAAGAAGGCCAGAAAAGCATCCCAGTTCTCCAAGCGTTAATTCCGGCGACTGGTTTGCAGCAAACAGATACTGGAACGGGACAGGGACAGTCAATGCCCCTGCCCGTTTTTGCTGTCAGATCCGACTTGGGAGGTGAATGACATGCTCCTGATCCGCAACGCGAACATCATTACCGTTTCCGGCCAGATCCATCAGCCGGGTTATATTTGGATTGATCCGCCGCTGATCAAGGCTGTTGGCGGCGGCGAACCGCCGGCCAGCCTGCTGGCCGCCCATGCCGGCGAGATTCAGGATGCCGCCGGCGGCTGGCTTATGCCGGGCATGATCGACGCACATTGCCATGTCGGTCTTTTCGATGATGGTCTTGACCAGGAGGGCGACGACGGCAACGAGTCGACCGACCCGGTCACCCCGCAGCTGCGGGCGCTGGACGGCATTTTCCAGGATGACCGCTGTTTTGGCGAAGCGCTCGCGCACGGCGTTACCAGTGTGATGACCGGCCCGGGCAGCGCCAATGTCCTGGCCGGCAGTTTCGCCCTGCTGCGGACAACCGGACGCACCGCCGAACAGATGGCCATCCGGCCGATCGCGGCGATGAAGGCTGCGCTGGGCGAAAATCCGAAACGGGTGTACGGACGCCGGGAAAAAGCGCCGGCGACGCGGATGGCCACCGCGGCGCTGCTGCGCGATTCGCTGCTGAAAGCCTGCCATTACCGCGACGAAAAGCAACGGCGCGATGCGCTGCCCACGGTTGACCCGACCGAGGAGATCCCTGAGCCGGATACCCGATGGGAGGCGCTGCTGCCGGTCCTGAACGGCGACCAGATCCTGAAGATTCATGCCCACCGGACCGATGACATCCTGACCGCCATCCGGATCGCCAATGAGTTCGGTCTGCGCTATACGCTTGACCACTGCACGGAAGGCTACCTGATCGCCGACTTGCTGGCCGCCGAATACCCGGCTGGCCAGGCCGCCGGCCGCGGCTGCGGCCAGCCGGGTCGCGGCCGTCTGGAAGGCATCGTCACCGGACCGCTGCTGACCGATCGCAGCAAACCGGAGCTGAACCGGGCCAACATCGCCAATCCGGCCATCCTTG
>JAEXPB010000325.1 GCA_023438965.1 Bacillota bacterium
ATTGGTTGAGGAGTTATCCGATGAAGACGCCCGGATTTATGCCATCACGGCCGAGAACGGGAAAGACCTGACCATCCTGGCCAGTTTGACGGAACAGGACTTGAAGGCCGATGTCTGCGACAACATCCTTGCTCTTTGTGATGCCGAGAACCGGCCGGTCTGGCTGGAATCCGGCCGGATCTGCAAAAATTTGCAAACCGTACACATTTCCTTGCTGGACGCCCAAGCCAATATCCTGGCACCGAGCCAGGCCAAGCAACCGGGTCAGCCGACGGGCGCCGCCAACCGGACGGTCCAGCTGCGGGCTGGGTTCCCCCTGGATTGCGACCTGGCAGCTGTGGACCGTTTCATCAATGCCGTAGCCGCCGGCGACGATTCGGCACTGGACGACAAGTTGACTGCGCTTGGCCAGCTGCTGCGCCAGAACGAACAATCCAGCCTGCGCTGGAAATACCTGACGACCGACATTGCCAGCCGGATGGTCCGGACGGCGCACGGACTGGGCATCCCGCTGCACGAGCAGCAGGTCAATCCGATTTTCTGGGCCCGCAGCGGCGAGGACTTCCTGGACGGCCTGCGGGACCTGACGCAGGAATACCTCCGCCAGAACCAGGTCGCCCAGCAGGACGACCACCTGATCGTGCACCGCCGGGCCAAGGAGATCCAGCGCTTTATCCAGGAGCACGCCACCGACTATGACATCAGCCTGGATTCGGTTGCGGCGCATTTCGCGATCAGCGTCAGCGGTGTCGGCCGGCTGATCAAGAGCGTGTCCGGCAAGAATTTCAAGGAATACCTGATCGAGCTGCGGATGGCGGAAGCCAAGAACCTGCTCAGCCGGACGGACCTGACGGTCAGCGAGATCTGCCGTCGCGTCGGCTATACCAACAATTCCAATTTCATCAAGAATTTCAAACGCGAATTGGGGGTAACCCCCATGAACTTCAAGAAAATCACGGAGGAAGATCAAACATGCTGACAGCAGCAATGGTTAAAGAAGCAGCGAAGCGGCTGGGCGCCGACCTGGTCGGCATCTCGCCGATGGACCGGTTCGAGGGCGCCCCGATGCAGCAGGACCCGCGCTACATTTTCCCGGCGGCTCAGAGCTGCATCGTCCTGGGCTTTCGCATTCCCCGCGGCTATATGCGCGGCATCGAGGAAGGAACTTTTTTCGCGGCTTACACCTCGCTGGGCTACGGCGGCTTGAATCAAGTTTACATGCCGGTCGTGCTGCGCGAGCTGTGCTGCTTCGTCGAAGATCACGGTTATGAATGCGCGCCGGTACCGAACATTTATTCCGGCTCATCGGTTAGCTTCGCCACCCAGAAAGAGGATAAGGAACGCAGCATCGCCGTGGCGCCTGGCCTGCCGCGGCCAGATATCCTGGTTGATTTCCGGATCGCGGCCTATGTGGCCGGCCTGGGCGAATTCGGCTACAGCAAGGTGTTCCTGACGCCGGAATTCGGGCCTTTCCAGCGCTTTGTCGTCTTGCTGACCGACGCCCCCCTGGAACCCGACCCGATTTTCGCGGGACAATTATGCGACCGGTGCAAGAAATGTGTCCGCGCCTGCAGCGGACAGGCCATTTCGGCGACCGAAACCGAAAAGATCACTGTCGCCGGGCATATCATCGAATTCGGCAAGCTGGATGTCCAGAAATGCTCGACCGCCTATATGGGCGGTACGGTCGATTACAATCCCTTCCTGACCAAAGACGCCAAACTGGATGAGATGCCGCAAACCTACCATGGCGCGCCCAAAATGGGGCAATGGGCCGGCTATGGCTCCCATATGGGTCACAATCCGGCGTTGGAGGGCGCCCGCGGCTGCATGCGCGAGTGTTACGTCCACCTGGAGGAGCGCGGCCGCCTGAAGAAGCAGTTCGTCAACAAGTTCCGCACGCACCAGCCCTGGCGCATATCGCCGGAAATGCGGCAGGAGCATCTGACCAAAGATTCGAACAACAATGAATTCGGGGAATAGGTCCGGATTCGCCATGAACCGCAGCTGATTATCTTGCCGGCCGCTTATCTGATCGTATCGGATTGGCGGCCGGCATTGCATTTTCCGGATGCCGCCGTTAGAATCTAGGTTAGAAGAACTCAACTGTAGCGAGGTATGCAATGAAATTCAGTGTTGGTTATCAATTCCTGGACGAATATGAAAACGACTTTGCCGAGTCCGTCTGCGGGCTGGCCGAACATATCGACGAGGTTTATTTCCCCTGGCTGGACACCGAGACCTGCCGGGCTTCGCTGATCAACGACCGGGGCAACATCAACTGGCAGGGCCAGGCCGTGCTGGAGAATGCCCTGCGGCTCTTCCGGGAGCACGGCATCAAGCTGAACCTGCTCTTCAACTCCAATTGCTACGGCGAGAAATCCATGTCGGTCTACTTCAAGAATTACATCTGTTCGGTGATCGACCACATCCAGACCGAAGCCGGCGGCCTGGAAGGCGTGACCACCACATCGCCATTCGTCGCTCAGATGGTCAAGACATATTTCCCGGAGGTCAAAACCCGCGCGTCAGTGAACATGCGGATCGGCACGATCAAGGGCATGCAGTATGTGGCGGATATTTTTGACGGCTATTACATCCAGCGCGACTTCAACCGCGACTTGGATTATATCCGGGAAGTCAAGGCCTGGACCGACAGCCAGGGCAAGACCCTGCACCTCCTGGCCAACAGCGGTTGCATGAGCTTCTGCTCGGTCCAGACTTTCCATGACAATATGGTCTCCCATGAAAAGGAATCACGCGAGATCCGGAATGTCGAGGCCTGCAGCGCCGCAGCCTGCTGGGCATTTTACAAGAAAAAGGAAAACTGGCCGGCCCTGCTGCAGAATACCTGGATCCGGCCGGAAGACTTGCATCATTACGATGACCTGTTCCCGACAGTCAAGCTGGCGACCCGCCTGAATCCGCGCCCGCTGATGGTGATCAAGGCCTACATCGAACGATCCTTCTACGGCAACACCCTGGATCTGCTGGAGCCGAACCACACGTCGCTCCTGCAGGGCCATTTCATCGACAACAAGGCCTTTCCCGCCGATTGGTTCGAACGTTCGTCCAGTTGCGGCCGGCAATGCCACAAATGCAATTATTGTGCCGAAGTCCTGCAGCAGGTGCTGCAGAAGGTGCCGGATATCAAATATATCTAGACCCTTGTAAGCATAAAACTATATTTGCCGCCAGACTACGAGTCGGGATTATTCCGGCATTGCCGTCTGAACAGGCGTTTGCACTTGGTCGGCGGCGTTCGCCGCACTGGCTTTGACCAGGCGGTTGAGTTTCACTTTGCACTGGCCTAACCGGGCCAGGGAAGCAATGATCCAGACATGGAAGGCCATATCCAGCAGATTAGCCAGTAATTCATCGCCCATCAGCGCGAATGCGACCAGAATCAGACTGTCGATGATAATCAGGGCCAATGCAGTCCAAACCGGCCAGATCCGTCGGCCGGCCAGCTTGTACAGCACCGCGTATATTGCAA
>JAEXPB010000376.1 GCA_023438965.1 Bacillota bacterium
CCGAAACCCGGGCCTTCTTCGCGGCGATGGGCGGTTCGCTGCCGGTGTCCGCCGTCTATATCGGCGGTGGGACGCCGACCAGCCTGCCGGATCCGCTTTTTGAGCGCCTGCTGGCCGGCGTCCTGCCCTTGCTGCCCCGATCGCCGGGCAGCGAGCTGACCGTCGAGGCCGGCCGACCGGATACCGTGACGCCGGCTAAACTGGCGTTGATCCAGGCTGCCGGCGCCACCCGCCTGTGCATCAATCCGCAGACCTTCCATGACGCCACCTTGGATCGGATCGGCCGGCGCCATACCACGGCGCAGACGCTGGACGCCTTTCACCTGGCCCGCCGTATGGGCTTCGACCGCGTCAACATGGATCTCATCGCCGGCCTGCCCGGTGAGACGCCGGCCGACTTTGCCGATTCTCTGGACCAGACCCTGGCTCTGGGTCCGGACAGCGTCACAGTCCATACCCTGGCGATCAAGCGAAGTTCCCGGCTTGCCGGCGCCGGCGCGGCCGGGCATCCCGGCCTGCCGGATCCGGCCCTGGCCGCCATGCTGGCCGAGGGTTCCCGGCGGTTGAAGGCGGCCGGCCTTTTTCCGTATTACCTGTACCGGCAGAAGGATGTTGCCGGCGGCCTGGAAAATACCGGTTATGCCCGACCGGGCGAAGGCTGCCTGTACAATGTCGGCATGATGAGCGACCAATGTTCAGTAATCGGCCTGGGCAGCGGGGCCATGCCCAAGCGGGTCCAGGGCACGCGGGTTGAACGGGCGCCGAATCCGAAGGATATTGCCGATTATATCGGGCGTTGCGAAGAAATGGTCCGGAAAAAGCTGGATTTGTTTCAAACCGGTTGACTTAGCCGCGGCGCAGGGTGATCAGCATCAGCTCGGGCGGCGAACAGAAGCGTGCCGCCAGGGCAATCGTGCCCAGGCCGCGGGTGACAACCAGCTGGCGGCCTTCATTTAGGGCATATCGACCGTAGGTGTAGATTTTCCCTTGATAGACCGTGGAGACCGGATGCCCGAAAATGGTGATCTGGCCATTGTGCGTATGGCCGGCGAGGATCAGCCTGGCCGCGTCGGCCGGCAGGGCGGCGCCGTAATCCGGCTGGTGCATCAGGAGCAGCTTCCAGAGTCCGCTGTTCTCGGTGCCGGCCGGGTAAGTCGCATTCAGGTTTGGGCTGCCGAAATAGCTTTCGTCCAGTCCGCCCAGCCAGAGACCGTCCAGGACGACAGATTTGTTGATCAGCACCTGGAAGCCGCCGTCGGCCAGGATCTTTTTGGCTAAATTCAATTCGGCCCGCAGACGGTTGTCATGGTTGCCGATAATGGCGTACTGACCGAACGGTGCCCGCATCCGGGCCAGGCAGGCGCTGATGTCGCTGGTGAAAGCCGCATCGGCCGGGGTCCGGTGGTCGACCAGGTCGCCGCCGAACAGGATCAAGTCCGGCTGGGCTTTCTCGATGGCGGCGGTTACGCGGGCCAGCCGGCGCGCGTCGAAGGAAGGGCCGACATGGGTATCGGAGAAGAAAGCGATGACCCGGTTGTTCCAGTTGGCGGGAAGCGTTGGATCAGTAATGGTCAGCCGGGTGACCGTCAGCAGGTCCGGCTCGATGCCCAGGGTCCAGAAAGCCGTCAGCAAGCCGGCGACAACCAGGACAGCCAGCCCCGATATGATGCGGTGCCAGATTTTCAGGCGCCGGCTTCGTCGCAGGTTCCGATCGGGTTTGCCGGAGGCTTTCTTTTTCTGTTCATGCTTGTGCCACATAACCGATATGATACCGGAAAAAGCCGCCGCAAGCAATTCCGGGCTTGCAGCCGCCGCTGGTTGGTTTAAAATAGACATAAGCCGACAGTTGTTTGATCAAGGTTGGCCGGCCGGGACGGAGGTTTGTTTATGGCTCTGATGCATGTTCATTTCTTTTCCAATATTCTGGGCGTCAATTGTGCGATGGATGTGATCATTCCGGAAAGGAATCTGGGAATCGGCCTGTCTGGTGCCGCCGCCAACAGCCCGGCACAGCACCTGCCGGTTTTGTATCTGCTGCACGGCTTGTCTGACGACCAGACCATCTGGCAGCGGCGGACTTCGATCGAACGATATGTGGCCGGGAAAAACCTGGCGGTGGTCATGCCGGCTGTCAACCGCAGTTTTTACACCGACCAGAAATGCGGTTACCGGTACTGGACTTTTATCAGCAATGAGCTGCCGGCCCTGGTCAGCCAGTTTTTTCATGTTTCGGAACGGCGGGAGGACACCTTTGCCGCCGGTTTGTCGATGGGCGGCTATGGCGCCCTGAAGCTGGGTTTGCGCCGGCCGGACCGCTTTGCCGCCGTGGCCAGTCTTTCCGGTGCGGTGGACTTGTCGTCATTCATCGATGATCCGGCGCGCGGTTTTGAAGGCCGGATGACCTTCGGCTCCCTGGCGGATTACCGGGGCAGCGCGGACGACCTTTCGGCCCTTGCCGCGCAGACCGCCGCCGCAGGAAACGGTCCCAAACCGCGCATCTTCATGGCTTGCGGCACCGCGGATTTCCTGTACCAGGACAATATCCGATTCCTGCCCCGGCTCAGGCAGCTCGGTTACGACCTGACCTGGACCGAAAAGCCCGGCGCGACGCATGAATGGGGCTACTGGGATGAAATGATCCAGCAGGTCCTGGCCTGGCTGCCTTTATAACCGCTTTTACGCCAGATCCTGGATGTTCATCTTTTTTAATTCCTGCTGGTGATCGCGTTTGATTTTCTGACGGCATACCCCGAAGATTATCAAGTCGACGACCAGGCCGATGACCAGGATTATAACGACGATCCAAACGAGGCGCGTATTCAGGATATCCGCCGGCCTGTTTATTGCGCCGGCACTCCGGTCATAAAGCACAGCGGTCAGAACCAGCACGGCCTGCAGCGCCAGGCTGAGCAGGGGCAGGACCAGTCCGGGCCAGCGGCTTTTGCGCAGCGAGAGCCAAATCTGCAGGGCGATGGCGGGAATGGTCAGG